>NZ_JAAGOG010000280.1:0-8450 GCF_010747425.1 Nostoc sp. UIC 10630 | reverse complement strand
CATGGTTCACTCTTAGACCGATATTTACCTCAGTATTATCTCGTAGTCTTTTTCAAAAATCAAATATGATTCCTATATTTAACTAATGATTTTAAAATAAATGCCTTTAAAATTAGTTTGCACAATTTTAGCTACAATCACCAAAGCCATGCAGCCATTCCACCAAGATATATAAAGAAAATACTTATACACATAGTCTAAAAGATTAGAATTCAAGTATTGTTTGACAAAATCTTTTTCCTCATCTCCTATTAAGTTATTTTTTTGTAACATCCTAATTCCCTGATATGTAGCTCCTTTTTCTTCTAAAAAGCCAAAGATTATTAGCAGTAAGCCCGGAACAGCACCTATCATAAATAACCAAATATTTGTTTTTGAGAATGATATTGTAAATAATGCCAAAATACAAATAATGGCAAAAATGATATATGTGTATGTAGAAATGAATAAAAAACTTTCTTTTTTATTCAGGTGAAAATTTATAGCGTGTCCGCATTCATGGGCGGCAACTGCTAAAGTGCGTAAAGATTGGTTATTGTAATGTTTTGGATTCAGATATATTGTTCCGTATCTACCTTTCCTTGATTTAAAAACATTGGCAGTGTTTATTGAACCTTCGAGGACGGGTAATGCACTTAATTTGTTTGCATCTAAAATTGTCCTGGCTATCTCATGACCAGTCTTTCTACAAAATACAGGTCTATTAAATTTTGGTTCTAAATTCTGCCGCCATTGTCCATGTTTATAGCATAGCCAGATAAATCCTAATCTAAAAATAAGGTTCTTCAGTACTTGTTATGCTTAACTAATAATTAAAATGCCAATTCAACAAGCATCTTACTCTAAAATTATTAAAGTTTCTGAACCCATAAGCGGAACGCTTAATTAGCTTGAGTTTGTTATTGATGCCTTCAACAGCACCACTTGTTGTCTTATTATCAAAGTAAGCTAGTATCTCATCAAACCAGCGAATAAAAGTATTGTTGCTATTTGGGAAATATTTTTTAGCTTTTGATAGCCATATACCTAGTTTAAAGACTGCCGTATACCAACCATTCGTTTGATTAATTATTTGAGAGTAATTTATTCCTTCCATAAAACAATGTCCTGACTTAAAGAATTAAATATTAAAACTTTATAGGACTTACGCAAAAACCCTCTAAAAATCTCATTCCTCCGTGGCCTCTGCGCCCTCTGTGGTTCGTTTTCCGTTACCCGTGCGTAAGTCCTAGTTTAATTTGATATTCTTTTAAACAATCTTGAACAAATTGACGTGAGAAAAAGTCTTGGTATGTATCTTGGCTAATAGCTAGATTTAGAAGACATAGGCAAATGGATAGGTATTGTGGAGTTTGGCAACAGCAGCGCTAACAGTTTGGGAGTCTGACATTTCAGGAGCAATATTGCAGCAATTCTGAGTTTAGCGAATGCTGGACACTTCATGGTAGACAAATAATTGCGTAGGCGCAGCCCGTCGTAGACATCGCCATCAGCCCATATATTTTAGTTAGGGAAATTGTTTCAGTAAAAACACTACTGTTTAAGTATCTATTAGCTAGTAAACTTAATTGTGATTTTGTATAATAATTTACTTGACAAGGAGCATTAAATGGCTGTAGGAATGCCTGAATTTGTTGAAAATCCAGAAAATCGTTGCCCTGTAATTCTGTTGCTCGATACTTCTAGATCTATGTCAGGTCAGCCTATCCAAGAGTTAAATCGAGGACTTGCTGCTTTCAAAGAAGATGTACTAAAAGATTCCCAAGCATCGCTGAGTGTGGAAGTGGCCATGATTACATTTGGCCCCATAGTTAAACTCACGCAAGACTTTGTGACGATTGACCAATTTACACCGCCTACATTGGAAGTAGGTGGTGTTACCCCAATGGGTGGGGCGATTGAATATGCTTTGGATTTTCTAGAAAACCGCAAACAGACTTATAAAGACAACGGTATTCTCTATTATCGCCCTTGGGTGTTTTTGATTACAGACGGAACGCCAACTGATTCATGGAATTCAGCAGCGCAAAGATTGAGACAAGCAGAAGCACAAAGCCGACTGTCATTTTTTGCGGTTGGTGTACAGGGTGCTGATATGAATATCCTTAAACAAATTTCTCCACCTGAACGTCCACCAGTTACGCTAAATGGCTTAAATTTTCGTGATTTGTTTGTCTGGCTTTCTGCTTCAATGAAACGGGTTTCTAGTGGCAAAGTGGGGCAAGCTGTAGCTTTACCGTCTATGGGATGGGGTCAAATTACCAGTTAGAGGAAATTTTGTGAATTGGAAAGCTGTTGCACGTTCTGCGATTGGAACAAGTCATCACAAACAGGGGATAGATTGTCAAGATTATGGGGATTATCGCATCTTTGATGATGTGATTGTAGGCGCTGTTGCTGATGGTGCTGGTAGTGCTAAACATTCTGATGTTGGTTCTCGCTTGGCGGTAGAAACAGTACTCAAATGCTTTTCTGAAATTAATGAATTTCCTCAGAAGCAAGATTCTCAACCACTATCCCAAGAAGAAGCTCAGAAAGTGTTTGCTGAGATTGTGAACAAAGTTATTACAGAATTACAGAAGCAAGCAAATGAAGAAGATTATTCTATTAATGATTTAGCTTGTACGTTATTGGTTTTCGTGGCAACTCCTGACTGGGTTGCAGCTATGCAAATCGGGGATGGATTTATTGTAATGCGTTCCCAAGGGTCACAATATCAACTGTTGTTTCAGCCAGATAAAGGTGAGTTTGCTAATGAAACAACTTTTATTACCTCAACAAATGCACTAAAAGAAATGCAGGTAAAGGTCATTCCCGAAAAACAAGAGTTTATTTGTGCTTCCACTGATGGACTAGAAAAAGTAGCAATTCGCTTGAGCGACTGGGAACTCTTCTCGCCTTTCTTTAAACCTTTGGAGGAATACTTGCACGAACCTGTTAATCAAGAGGATGAAGATAAATATTTGATGGAATTCCTCAACTCTGAACGGCTAAATTCTCGCACTGATGATGATAAAACCTTACTTTTGTGCTTGTTTGATAGAGAGTAAAATTCGATGACAGTTCTCACCTGCGCCAGTACGGGTCAATTGATTACTCTGCTGGGTGAACGGATAGCTGATAGTGGTGAGGGTAAAGTTTGGCGAACTAATCGCAATGGTTACTTAGCGAAAATTTACCACGACCAAACTCCTGAGCGTGTGCAAAAGTTAGCAGTGATGATAGCGCACCGACCCAAAGAGCCAAACTCTCACCTCAATCATATTTCTTTTGCTTGGCCTAAGTCGGTACTGAAAGATGCTCAGGGTAACTGTGTGGGCTTTTTGATGCCGGAAATTAAGGAAGGAAAAGAACTTATTGATATATACAACCCCAAGCGTCGTAAGGATTTGAAACTTGAGGTTGATTGGCGTTTTCTGCACACAACGGCGCTGAATATCGCCTCAATTATTGAAGCAATTCACATTTCTGGCTATGTTTTGGGTGACATCAAGCCGCAAAATATTCTTGTTAACGATCGCGCCTTACCTTCAATTATTGATACTGACTCTTTTCAGGTTCGCAATCCGGTAAATGGCAAAATTTATCGTTGTCCAGTTGGTTCACCGGATTATACACCACCGGAACTGATTGATAAAGATTTTTCTAGCATTGATCAAACGGAAGTACACGATCGCTTCCGGTTAGCAGTGATTATCTATCAGTTGTTGTTTGGTGGTGAAAGTCCTTTTGCGGGAAAGTGGACATGTACGGGGGATACTCCAGAAACTAATGAACTTATCCGCCGGGGTTTATGGCTGTATGCACCAAACCGTTTGGTTCAACCTGTAGAAAGGACAATTCCCCTTGAGATTATTCACCCAGAGGTTCAACGATGCTTTCTCAGATGTTTTAACGATGGTTATAAAAATTCTAACTTGCGCCCAACTGCTGGGGATTGGGTAAAGGCGCTCAGACTTGCTGTTAATGAGTTAACTATCTGTGGAAAGCTAGACAGCCACTATTATAGCCGAACTTATGGTAAGTGTTATTGGTGCGATCGTTCTACAAAACTTGATATTGATATATTTCCTAAAAAACAAACCTCTTACAAGGATAAAGATGCCGATGCGTACAACAACCGGGGACTTAGCCGTTATATATTGGGAGATACAAAGGGCGCAATAAACGATTACAACCAAGCTTTGCGTATTAATCCTAATCATGCCGATGCCTACAACAATCGGGGGCTTGCACGTTCTACACTAGGGGACAAACAGGGAGCAATAAACGATTACAACCAAGCTTTGCATATTGATCCCAACTTTACGCAAGCCTACATAAATTTACTAATTATCCGTTACAAAATGATTGCTCTTATTTTAATAGGTTTAATAGCAGCTTCTTCACTTTCACTGATTATTTTTGCTAACAATTTGAATTCTGCAACAAATTCTAAACTTGATAAAGACTACGTGAACCGTTGTTCAGATCATGTGAGTTTAAAAAATTATAGTGAGGCAATAAATGACTGTAACGAAGCAGTTAAGATAAATCCTAATAATGACGAAGCCTACTTTTTACGTTGTTCAGCCCACTTTCACCTGAAAGATTATAGTGAGGCAATAGATGACTGTAACGGAGCAGTTAAGATAAATCCCAATAATGACAAAGCCTACTTTGTCCGAGGTGTTAGTCACATTATGAATGGAAATAAGCCTCAAGGAATAGAGGATTTACGGAAAGCTATAAGTTTAGGAAACGAAGCAGCTAAGGAAATCCTCAAAGATGTTCAATAATAGCCACTAATCAGTAATTTAATAATTTTTATAAATTGCTCTTAATCTTTTTAATATTAATAAATAAATTTGATTGTTTTTGGTACAAATTAATATATATTCCAATCTTTTAAATTTAAGTTAGGCACTTTTTCATTCAATATAAATAACGAATATGGAGTAAAACATTATGGTTCTTCAGTACTTGTTATGCTTAACTAATAATTAAAATGCCAATTCAATAAGCATCTTACTCTAAAATTATTAAAGTTTCTGAACCCATAAGCGGAACGCTTAATTAGCTTGAGTTTGTTATTGATGCCTTCCTTTTCCTTTAACTAGAGCTATCTCATCAATTCCAAGTCTTTTTAATTTTAAAGGTTTTGAATTTGATAATTGTTCTGATGCGTCTTTCAACATACCTTCTATCTCTTCTGTTGTGATTATTCCTTTTGAAGCTACAGTGTGGATATCGTTTTCTAAAACTTCTTGTATTGTTTTCTGTGCAAGCCGCTTTGTATAAGTTCTTTTCTTTCTGACAAAATCTAAATTTTCACTAAACGGTTTTTTACATATTTCACATTTGAATTGACGCCTATTAATTTCTAAACAAATCTTTTTGGGCTGACTCCTTATCGCCTAAATGAAACCTTACTGTTCCTCTACCGCAATAAGCTTCTGGGCAATCAGGATTGAGAAGCAATGCTTTCTCTAACTCTGCAAGTGATCCTGGCGATTCTCCCAATAAAAAATGGATATTTGCTTTGTTTATGTAAGCTTCGATGCGGTTAGGGTCAAGTGATATTACTTTGCCAAAATCCTCCATTGCCGCTTGAAAATCACCAAGATAATTTTTATAGATTTCAGCCCGATTTAGATAAGCCTCAATGAAATTTGAATTAAGTGCAATCGCCTGATTATAGTCCTCAACAACTTTAGGAAATTCTGATTTATGACAGATTTTTAATCGAGCCAAGCCCCTGTTATTATACCCTCCCGCTAGATTTGGGTTCATAGCTAATGCGCTATTGAACATTTGAATTGCACCTTCGTACTTGCCAATTTCAAACTGAATCATTCCTATGGAATTGTGGACTTCAGCGTAATTAGGATTAAATAGTAATGCTTGCTCAAAACATTGAATTACCGCCTCTATATTCCCGGTTTTGAGATATTCTAAACCTTGATTATAAAAAACTTGTGCTTCTGATAAATTAATTATTTTCATAACTCATTTATTATTTATATTTCTGGTGAAATTTATCCAAATCTAGCTCTGTAATTCTACATCCTGCTCTTTCTTTTGAGCCAAAGCTTTATCTACCTGAGTATTCGCATTCTCGAAAGTTTGTAGCACTTCTGAAGTTACTTTGTTAATTTGCACTTTGCCTGCTTCCAGGCTCAAAATTACATCGCCGTTTTTGTGGGCTAAAGCTAAATTTTTGGTTTGGGCATTAAAGCTCAAATCGTAAGTTTTTCCATTGACGAACGTAAAACCGTCAGGTGCAGGTTGCCCCCAGACCATACCCACCTTCTGAGCAATTTGGGTGAGTCGGCTAACTGCTTCTAAGTCTTGCTTATCCTTGGACATTGCCTCTGTTGCTTGGGGTGATAGCTGTCCACTAGTCTTAAAAGAATTGGCGACTTCTACAATCCCTTGCTTGTAGGCTTCCGGCTTGCCTAGTTTATCAACAGCACTGTACCACTGTCTCAAGTCATCAATAGTTACAGATGAATTTTGAACTTCTTGGGTGGATGTCACTTGGCTTTGTGCTTGCCCAAACGGAATTATCTTCCCATCCACAAAATCACCCAACGGTTCGACATGAAGTCCCCACACTTGGGGCTTCCCGCTAAACAACTCACTTAATGCTTTGGCAGAGTGCTTCTCCATATTCGCCCACTGCTGCTGATACTCTTGGTCAGCAATCATTTGTTGTGAGATTTGGTATTGTTTACCAACTCGAAAAGCAACTTCTTTGCCACCACCTGTGGCTAGAGCAATATCACCCTCTTTAAATCCATACTGTTTGTAAGGCTCATAAGCTCTAGTAGTGTGAGTTCTGCCGTATCCGCGCATGGCATCAATGCAAGTATTTACAGGTAGTGGGTTCGGTTCACCATGCATCATTAAAGGGTAGTTCATGGGAATTGGTTTACCTTTGATGGCTCTTGGGGCGACATTTTGAATATCTTGGGGTGGAGTGGAATGTCGGCTTTGCTCCTTCTGGGATTGTGCTGTTTGTTCTGGTGGTTTCAAAAACTGCGGTCGTGTGGCAAGGGAGCTAACAAATTGCTGATACTCAAGAGTAGATTCAATCACAGCCCCAAATTTCTTGGTCATATTATCCAAAGTTTTGGGAGGAATTGAACTACTGACTAAATTAAAGACCGTTAAACCTTTTTGAGTTTCCCTGATAACATCTTCTATTGGTACTTGTTGCCATTCAACTTTTTGAGCAGTTAACCATTTAGTTACAGTATCAGCTTTCTGGTTGTCAACAGCCAAGCCCATGACTCCAAGTTTTTTGTTTGATTCTGTCGAAAATAAGAAAGTAGGGCGCTCTTTAATATGATGTAGAATATTCGCACTACTCTCAATCATCTCTTGTTGTTCAGAATTAACTGATTGAGTCCCAAAAGCCTGAAATTCCTTCGTCCACCTCTGGGGATATTCAACGGTATTAGGGTCTATTTGAGCGCAAATAACAGAAAAATTACTTTCAATGATAGCGTCGGCGGGTGTAAGTTTTCCGGTTTTGAGTAGCCCAAGTTGTCTGAGCGCGTCTTTGTCTTTTTTGAAGTGCAATACCCCCAGAGGTTCACCATTCAAAAATACAGCATCTCTAGTTTTAGAAGCTGAGGTTTCGATAGTCAGTTTTCGGTAATCTTGATCATTGAATGTCTGACCAGAAAAATCATAAAAGTTAATTTTATTAATTTTGAGGAGATTTCCATTAGGAGACTCACCCAGCACAAAAGCTTGATCTCCTGTCTCAGAGATTGACGTGAGCTTTAATTTTAGGGGATTACCATTTTTCAGGTAATCAATTTGTTTCAACTGTTGGACAGAATCACTGTCTAAATCACCCAGAGTTTTCCCATCAAGTTTGATTTTTACTGTTTTGTCAGTCACTGGCACAGTGCCAAATTCTAAGCTGACCGATTCGGCGTTAAAAACAAGTCCTGCATAAGAGAAGTTCTTGAGTTCACGGATAGTAATTTCAACCGGCTCGTTTCCTGGTAGTCCAATAGTTGCTTTGGCAGTCGCGGGTTCCACGCCAACGAAACTAGCTTGTCCCTTTGTGCCAATAGGTAACATTCCAGTCCTGGTTTCGAGCATGGCGAATTCCTTATATTCGATGTCAGTATCCTGGACAAACATTAGTCTGGAAACGTGGCGTTCATGCCCCGGTGGGTGGTGACTAGCTCTGATTTCTATCAGGTGCTTTTCGTCTGGGTTCCACTTTCTATCCAAAAATTGATTTGCCTCATTCAAAAGTGTGACTAACTTCGGTTCGGTAAATTGCAGTTGCTCCAGGCGGGAGATAATTTCATTGGGGAAAGCAGCAAAGGCGAAGTTAGATACTTTTTTAGCGATCGCAGACGGGTCGGTGTTTTCTTTTCTTGCAACTTCGAGTTCATCTTGGCGAGATGCACAGATGTTCCAAGCGGCGGCAGCAGATGCAAGTT
>NZ_JAAGOG010000506.1:0-477 GCF_010747425.1 Nostoc sp. UIC 10630 | reverse complement strand
CTTTCTTTGATGTCCTTTTATAGATGGCGTGAAAAGTTGTTCCTTTTCAAGCTCATAAAGCTCAGGCACTCTCAAGCATTTTTCTTCAAGTTCAGGAATGCACAAAGCCTCAGAGAGATACTTGATATTAATAGTGACATCTGGTTTGTATTTGCTAAGTCCCCATTTTTTAGCCCGATACGAGCGCTGGTAATCGGCAAGTGATTTGGCATCATCGATGATTGCGGTCAGTAAAGCGTTAGCATCTTCCCCGCGACCAACTACAAAATCATCAACGCCTTTCTCTGGCCCCGGCAGTAATGCAACTTCACATTCAGAACCAGCCGATTCGATTGCTTTTGCAGTGCGGACAGTGGCTTGAAACACCGACCACCTGGTTTTAGAAGAAGTTTCGTAGTCAAAAAGAATTATGAACTTGCGTCCCGCCTGAGCCATTGGTACTAAGTCAGGATGCAACCGTTCATCAAAATCCTGTTT
>NZ_JAAGOG010000279.1:0-8519 GCF_010747425.1 Nostoc sp. UIC 10630 | reverse complement strand
GCTCCCTTCCCCCTGCCCTCTGCCTTCTCAACCTTGAGCCTCCCCTTGGTCATCCTGAAACGGATCTTCACCAATTCGCAGTTCTTTCTTTGAGTGTTTCAACTGTTTCCATAGATCCCTTATTTGTTTGTAAGCTTCACCTGGAGGCAGCTTTCCACCTGTTTCTAAGTTGCAAATGTAGCTTACGCGTTGGGCAAATTCTTGTAGATTCGCATTAAAAACCAGGTTTTCTGGCTTTACCTGACCGTAGTAGCGACCACGAGGGTAAAGAAAATCATCCTTATTCAATATTTTGTTCTCCATTTATTAATTACCTTCTATTCAAATGTCTGAAGCGAAATCCTAGCTACCTTAATCTTTACTTTCGTCAGACTGCGGAAAAGCAAATCATCCAACTCTTTTTCCAATTGGTTATGCACGAATTAGTTGATTGAGATTTTGAGACTAGAGGATAAAGCTTGAAATACTTTTTCTTGTTGTAAATGTTACAGAAAAAATGTCTGCTCAAGTAACTAGAGAGAATATTTGATTTTCCTCCCAATCGTCAATTTATCTCATCTTAATTTATGAAGTTCAAATTGTAATTAACTTCAGTCCAAACCCTGAATTAAAAACTCTTAAAAAATACAAGTATATCTTAGCAAAGAATTTTGGCAAAAATAGTTACATTTTAAACAGTCATACTACTTAGCTAAACATAGTATAAACCAGAGTCATTTGTCCTCTGTTAAAAGTTAGAGATTCAGTTGTTAATATTTAGCAACTGGCTAATGGAGGGCATTGAGCATTGAAAAGAGGCAGAGGGATGGGTTGCTGCTCTTACTGAGGAGAAAATTCTTCTCCCTCATACTTTTCTGCTAAATTCTCCGCGTCCTTGCATCCTCTTCAAAAATCACCGATGGCTAATAGTTAATAACTAAAGATAAAATGGTTAAGCCCGAAAGGACAAAAATCGTCCATCGCCTAGAACTTTAACTGCCACCATGTCTGTGAATTCCAAGTTATACGAAGGCAAAGCAAAAATTCTCTATACAACGGACGATCCGGAAGTCTTGTTGGCTGATTTTAAGGACGATGCCACGGCGTTTAACGCCCAAAAACGTGGCAGTATCCAAGGAAAAGGAAAAATAAATTGTAGCATTTCCAGCCAGCTTTTTAAACAGTTAGAGGCTTATGGTATAAAGACTCACTTTATCGACAGCCCTACCCCGAATCAGATGCTGGTGAAGGCAGTAAAAATTTTACCCTTAGAAGTAGTGATCAGAAATATTGCAGCTGGCAGTCTGTGTCAACAAACAGGCTTGCCAGTGGGTACAATTCTGAAACAGCCTTTGGTTGAGTTTTATTACAAAAACGATCACTTAGGAGATCCTTTGCTCACACGCGATCGCCTTTACCTACTAGAACTAGCTACTGCGGAACAAGTAGATGCAATTACACATCTAGCATTGCAAATCAATGAATTTCTCAATAAATTTTGGCAGCAATGCGGCATCACCCTAGTAGACTTCAAGCTAGAGTTTGGTTTGGACTCACAACAGCAGTTGCTCTTGGCAGACGAAATTAGCCCCGACACCTGCCGTTTGTGGGATACCACAGAAGAGGACTCAAATCGCCGGGTAATGGACAAAGACCGCTTTCGCCGAGACTTAGGAAATGTAGAGGATGCTTACCAGGAGGTTTTACAAAGAGTGCTAAAAGCAGTAGAAACTACAACTTAAACAGGTAAAAACCAAAAGGTCAGAAGGAATTATATTTAACTTTTGCCTTTTGCCTTTTGCCTTGTAAAGTAAAAAAGCAAAAGAAAAAAATTATATTTTGAATTTTACCTTTGGCATGAGGGCATTATTGCCTTGTGATCGTGTGTGTGTGGTCGTGAAGAGGAATCATAAGTAAAATGCGTTTATCTCCCGTATTGCTGGCAGCAATAGCAATTACAGTCCCTTTGGGCGGCTCATTGAGTGCAAAAGCAGAAACTGCCAAAACTTCAAAACAGACAACAGAAGTTTTGACACTAGAAACAAATCAACAGCCAGAAAAGGACACTAGTCAGCTTGACTCTAGTAAAAATCTCAAATCTCGATCTAATCTCACAGGGATTATAGAGGCACAGAAATCTCGGATTGTCGCAGTTTACCCTGCTAATCCGACACCAGGGGTAATAGTGCCAACCTCCACAACGCCAAAAACTGCACAACAAACCCCTCAAATCAATCCCAGCCCAACTCAACAGCCCTCTCCAGCCCCGGACATCCCACCGCCAGAAATTCAACAACCAACGCCTTTCCAAACTCCTGAGACGACTCCAGTCCCAGAGAACGTCAATCCACCGACAACAGAACCTTTATTACCTACAACTCCAGAACCATCTACCGCTCCAGACGTTCCATTTCCAGATGGTCAACAACGAACACCTGCTCCAAGACCAGGTACTACACCCAGTCCGCAGAATGTTAACCCGCCGACAACTCCAGAAAGTACTCAACCCAACACAGCCCCGGAAGCCAATGACCCCCGCGTACTGGTGTCGGAAGTACTTATTAGATCCCAGTCTGGGCAACTATCACCAGAACTGGAAGAACAAGTTTACAGGGTAATTCGTACCCAACCAGGACGAACAACAACTCGCAGCCAACTGCAAGAAGATATTAACGCCATCTTTGGTACTGGCTTCTTCTCCAACGTCCAAGCATCACCAGAAGATACCCCCTTGGGAGTGCGGGTGAGCTTTGTTGTACAGCCTAACCCCGTCCTGAGCAAAGTAGAAGTGCAAGCCAATCCTGGCACTGGTGTTCCCTCTGTACTCCCACCTACTACTGTGGATGAAGTATTTAAGGAGCAGTATGGCAAAATCCTCAACTTGCGTGACTTGCAAGAAGGCATCAAGCAGTTAAACAAGCGGTATCAAGACCAAGGTTATGTGCTAGCCAACGTCATTGGAGCGCCCCAAGTCTCTGAAAACGGAGTTGTTACCCTACAAGTAGCAGAAGGTGTAGTAGAGAATATTAGAGTCCGGTTCCGCAATAAAGATGGTCAAGAGACAGACGAGAAGGGACAACCAATTCGCGGACGGACACAAGATTACATCATTACCCGAGAATTGGAGTTGAAGCCAGGGCAAACATTCAACCGCAACACGGTGCAAAAAGACCTACAGCGCGTGTATGGGCTAGGGCTATTTGAAGATGTGAATGTCTCCCTAGACCCTGGAACTGACCCCAGCAAGGTGGATGTAGTCGTGAATGTAGCGGAGCGCAGTAGTGGTTCTATTGCGGCTGGGGCAGGGATTAGTTCTGCTAGCGGACTTTTTGGAACAGTTAGCTATCAACAGCAAAACCTGAACGGTAGAAACCAAAAACTGGGCGCAGAAGTCCAGGTGGGAGAACGAGAACTGCTATTTGACGTGCGGTATACAGACCCTTGGATTGCGGGAGATCCTTACCGAACTTCCTACACAACCAATCTTTTTCGCCGCAGTTCCATTTCCTTGATTTTTGATGGCAAAGATGAAGATATTAGGACTTTTGACCCAAATAATGCCAGTAATACAGATTCTCAGGATCGCCCCCGCATTCTCCGTCTAGGTGGCGGTGTCACCTTTACCCGTCCTCTTTCCAGCAATCCTTACAAAACTTCCGTTTGGACTGCCTCAGCAGGTTTACAGTATCAACGAGTTTCTGCCCGTGATGCCGATGGCAATCTCAGAAAAACAGGAGCGGTATTCAATGATGATGGAGTTCCGCTCGACGAGAATGGAAACCCTACCGCCAATAATCAACCACTAGAAATTCCACTTACCTTGTCTTCGGAAGGTGAAGACGATTTACTACTGCTGCAACTGGGGGCACAGCGCGATCTCCGTAATAACCCATTGCAACCAACTAGCGGTTCTTATCTTCGCTTCGGGGTTGATCAGTCGGTTCCCATCGGACTAGGAAACATTCTCCTCACCAGATTGCGGGGTAGCTACAGCCAATATTTACCCATTAAGCTGATTAACCTTACCAAGGGGGCACAAACCTTAGCATTTAACCTGCAAGCAGGAACCATCCTTGGTGACTTGCCGCCCTACGAAGCCTTTACTCTTGGAGGTAGCAACTCCGTCCGGGGTTACGAAGAAGGAGCATTAGGTAGTGGACGCTCTTACGTGCAAGCATCTGTTGAATATCGGTTCCCAGTTTTTTCAGTAGTCAGTGGCGCACTATTTTTTGATCTCGGCAGTGATCTGGGAACTAGCACCAGGGCGGCTGAAGTATTGAACAAAAATGGTAGTGGCTACGGTTATGGACTTGGCGTTCGCGTCCAGTCTCCACTGGGGCCAATTCGTATTGACTACGGTATCAACGATGACGGAGATAGTCGGATTAATTTCGGTATTGGCGAAAGGTTCTAGTTTGTCATTAGTCAGTTGTCATTAGTCATTAGTGGATCACAAAGGACAAATGACAATTAGCTTGCTAATTTTGACATTTACCTCAATACTGTTCCGATAAAGGGATTAATGACTTTTTTAGGGGAATATCAGGGACTTTACCAAAACAGACGATGAACAATACTAAACAAAATATATTGACTTTTCGGCTATGCAACAGCACACTCTAGCAGCCGAAATCACCCAATTAGGGGTGGGATTGCATAGCGGTGTGAATACCCAGGTGCGGATACTACCAGCTGAAACGGGGAGTGGACGCTACTTTGTGCGGGTGGATTTACCGGATTTGCCGATTATTCCAGCCCAAGTTGCGGCAGTTAGCCACACTGTTCTCTCAACTCAGTTGGGTAAGGGTGAGGTATATGTTCGCACGGTAGAACATTTGTTGGCAGCACTTTCGGGTATGGGTGTGGATAATGCCCGGATTGAAATTGATGGGTCAGAAGTCCCGCTTTTGGATGGTTCAGCAAGTGTGTGGGTAGCCAACATTGCCCAAGTTGGCCTAGTATCACAACCCGTTAACAACCAAGTTCCTTTGACTGTTACAGAACCAATATGGGTCTATCAAGGGGATGCCTTTGTATGTGCCCTCCCAGCACCAGAAACTCGTTTTAGTTACGGTATTGATTTTGACCTGCCCGCCATTGGTAATCAATGGTATAGTTGGTCGCTAACTACTGAACTAGAAAAAGCTTCTGCTAGCTTTGCTGGCGAAATTGCTCCTGCCCGTACTTTTGGGTTACTGCATCAAATTGAACACTTGCAAAAAACTGGGTTAATTAAAGGTGGTAGCTTAGATAATGCACTTGTTTGCGGGCCAGAAGGGTGGCTAAATCCCCCATTGAGATTTGCAAATGAACCAGTCCGTCATAAAATCTTGGATTTAGTCGGAGATTTGAGTTTACTAGGAACTTTTCCTAAGGCTCATTTCTTAGCGTATAAAGCCAGCCATAATTTACACATTCAACTGGCTCAGAAAATTTTAGATTTTGGACTTCGACTTCGCTCAGTCGAACGATTGTAGATTTTGAATTTGCTCTAAAGCTTAAAATCCCGGATTATTAAGGTTTCGATCTGCGCCTGCCTGCTAAACTTTCAGATGAAAAATTAACTATAGGGCCAATGTCAATCCTCACTGAAGTGAATACTATCGATCCAACTACACCTACATCTACCGAACTACAGGGTATAAATGAGACTACGATCACCTCTGAAATTAAAACAACTTTCACCTCTGAAGAAATTCAAAAATTATTACCCCACCGCTACCCATTTTTACTTGTAGACAAAATAATTGACTACGTTCCAGGTAAAAAAGCTGTTGGCGTTAAAAATGTTACTATCAACGAACACTATTTCCAAGGACATTTCCCCGGCCGTCCACTGATGCCAGGGGTGCTAATTGTCGAAGCAATGGCACAAGTTGGGGGCATTGTTCTCACTCAAATGTCTTCGGTAGAAGGCGGGCTATTTGTTTTCGCTGGTATCGATAAAGTTCGCTTTCGCCGCCAGGTCGTACCGGGGGATCAACTAGTAATGACGGTGGAACTGTTATGGGTAAAACAACGTCGTTTCGGTAAGATGCAAGGTCGTGCCGAAGTTGACGGTCAACTTGCTTGTGAAGGGGAATTAATGTTTTCTCTAGTCAACTAAAAGTTTGCTTTCGTGGTGTGGGCATAGCCGTGAAATGCCCTTACTGAATCCTACAAAAGGAACAGTTAAAAAAAGTCCACAACAGCATCTGATAATTTCTTGATTTTCCACGCCCTCCCTACGAGATGCTACTCGAACACACTTAACTTGCTTTGCCCGACACTTTCGTTCACTGAAATGCTTCACGCTCTACCAGTCGCCTTGATGGGGCGGTAGTTTGTATAAATCTCTTAACCAGATTAACACGCTGCCTTAGAAACCCTATCTGGCGCTGACTTATCAAGACAGTTCTGGAGATTCACCCTTGAAAACGCTAATTCATCCAACTGCTGTAATTCATCCGAAATCGGAACTCCACCATACAGTGCAAGTCGGTGCCTATGCTGTGATTGGAGCGCATGTCAAAGTGGGCCCTGAAACAATAATCGGCGCTCATGCTGTGTTAGAGGGGCCTTGTGAGATTGGGGCGCAAAATCAGATTTTTACAGGTGCAGCCATCGGTATGGAACCCCAGGATCTCAAGTTTGTGGGAGAACCAACTTGGGTCAAAATTGGTGATAACAACTTAATTCGTGAGTACGTTACTATTAACCGCGCTACTGGTGCTGGTGAAGCAACAGTAATTGGCGATGGTAACTTGCTGATGGCTTATGTCCATGTGGCCCATAACTGCGTAATTGAAGACCAGGTAGTGATTGCCAACTCTGTAGCGTTGGCGGGTCATGTGCATATTGAATCACGCGCCAGGCTGAGTGGGGTTTTAGGTGTCCATCAATTTGTGCATATTGGTAGACACGCAATGGTGGGAGGTATGGCACGTATTGACCGAGATGTAGCCCCATATATGCTAGTAGAGGGAAATCCGGCGCGAGTGCGAACCCTCAACCTTGTGGGACTTAAACGGTCTGGTATGGACTCAGCAGATTTGCTTGCGCTGAAAAAAGCCTTCCGCATTCTTTACCGTTCTGATTTGTCCTTTAAGGATGCCTTGGAAAAACTGGAACTTTTAGGGGATAGCGAACAATTACAACATCTGCGTCGCTTCCTGCTACTTTCTCAGATGCCAGGTAGACGTGGTTTGATTCCCGGTAAAGGGAAAAAAAGCACGAGTGATGAATCGTGAATTATGAGTTAGGAGAGACGCGATTAATCGCGTCTCTACAGGAGTTATGAATTGATGAATTAAATTTTTAACTCCGCACTCCTAAGTATTCATTCTTAAGTTTTTACTAATTACCAATTATCAAATGCGGATTTTTATCAGCACTGGCGAAGTATCTGGCGATTTACAAGGGTCGCTGCTAATTACAGCGCTGAAGCGTCAAGCTATGGCGATTGGGTTGAAATTAGAGATTGTGGCGCTGGGTGGCGAAAAAATGTTGGAGGCTGGGGCAATTCTGCTGGGCAATACTAGTAGTATTGGCTCAATGGGTATTCTAGAAGGTTTGCCTTATATTTTACCTACTCTCCAGGTACAACGTCAGGCGATCGCTTCTCTAAAACAAAATCCACCAGATTTAGTAGTGCTGATCGATTATATGACTCCTAATCTGGAAATTGGGACTTATATGAAACAGCAGCTACCAGATGTGCCTGTGGTCTATTATATTGCTCCCCAAGAATGGGCTTGGTCATTAAGTTTACGTAGAACTAACCGGATTGTTAGTTTTACAGATAAGCTGTTGGCAATTTTCCCACAAGAAGCCCGTTTTTTTCATGAGCAAGGGGCAAAAGTTACTTGGGTAGGGCATCCTTTGATTGACCGAATGCAAGACGCTCCCAGTCGCCAAGCAGCGCGTGCAATACTGGGGATTGCGCCAGAACAAATTGCGATCGCACTTCTCCCCGCCTCTCGCCGCCAAGAATTAAAATATCTTTTACCAATTATTTTTCAAGCTGCCCAAACTCTTCAAGCTAAATTACCTGAAGTTCATTTCTGGATTCCCCTATCTTTGGAAGTCTATAGACAGCCAATTGAAGAGGCTATTAGGCGTTACGGTTTACGGGCTACAGTTTTATCAGGTCAACAAATGGAAGTTTTTGCTGCGGCTGATTTAGCCATTAGTAAATCTGGTACTGTTAATTTAGAACTCGCTCTGTTAAATGTACCCCAAGTTGTAGTTTACCGCCTCAGTCGCCTGACTGCTTGGATAGCTCGTAAAATCCTCAAAGGTTCTATCGCCTTTGCATCGCCACCAAATTTAGTTGTGATGAAGCCGATTGTGCCAGAATTTTTACAAGAGCAAGCCACAGCAGAGAATATTATCCAAGCTGCGATGGAATTATTACTCAATCCCAGTCGCAGAGAGCAAACTTTGCTAGATTATGAAGAAATGCGGCAAAGTTTAGGAGAAGTTGGAGTGTGCGATCGCGCTGCTCAAGAGATTTTGCAAATGGTGGCGGGGAGTGGGGATTAGGGACTGGGGACTGGGGA
>NZ_JAAGOG010000278.1:0-8595 GCF_010747425.1 Nostoc sp. UIC 10630 | reverse complement strand
CCTCTGGGGATAAGGGGCAGGGGGAAAGGTTTTAAATCCCTTACCCTTTCCCCTTTCCCCTTTCCCCAGACCTCACATAGCATTTTTGGGTTGGCAGACTACTAGGTATGGGGTTTTCTGGTTCTATTTCCATTGGTATATTAACTAAAGCTACCAAAATAGAAGGAATATCTGAAAGTGGCGCGATATGGTCAATATCGTCTACATTCTCGATCGCATTCCGTGGCATATCAGAATACAAAGCATTATCGGGATTTTGGACAATTGCCATACCACCCTGCATTTTTACAGCTATTAGTCCCGCCGTGCCGTCGTCAAGCATACCTGTTAGTAGCACAGCAATCACGCGCTGCCCATAGGCTCGTGCTGCACTGCGAAACAATGGATTGATCGCGGGACGACAACGGTTTTCTTTTGGCCCCCGCGTCAAACGCAAATATCTTCGTTCTACCAGTAAGTGATAGTCAGGGGGAGCAACATAAATCCGACCATGAACAATAGCTTCGCCGTCCTGAGCGTGAGATACTGGTAGGTTGCCAGCGCGACTTAATATTTTTGGCAGAACATTCGTGCTGTGACTGGATACATGAAGAACTATAATCACAGCAGCATTAAGATTGGGCGGCAAATGCTTGACTAGATAAGTCAGCGCTTCAACTCCACCGGCTGATGTTCCAATGACAATAATATTGTGTTCAAGCATTAATGTAACGATTTCACTAGCATAGCAGCGTGGTCAATAAAAGCACGTTTACTGCCAGTACCGAAAATAACGCAGCCAAAGAATTTGCTCACCTAGCTTTGAGAGGATTTATTCTTCATTTGAGGAATAAGACTTTAGAGGAATAGCACAAAATGCAATTTTGCGTCTCTAAAAAGGTTTTAAAATCACGCACAATTATTTTCTGCGATTGAAAGTTGTAGTGAAATGAAAGGACTTGACCATTTAATGAAATTCAAAATTACACATTTTGAATAATGAAATTGATTTGGCTCTTGCCTCATCACAGTCCCTGCCATTCTCACTCGGACAGTTCTTTTCTCGGCAACAACAAACTAGTTTCAATCTCCTGCCGCACAACGCCTGTTACCTCACAGTTGCTATTGAGGCAATCGAGAAGCAACTGATTGGCATCGTAATATTGTTGCAATACTTGCTGTTGCTGTGGGCTGAAGTGCCAGTGATGTTCAATGTTTCGATGCTTGGCGATCGCAGTTTTTAACTGTTCCATCCAAGCAGGATAACTTGTTTGCCACCATGTCTGAATGCTTTCTCTACTTTGTTCTGGATCGGGCAGTAGGTCTTTAAGTTGTTGTAAAGCTTGATGTAAGCCAGCATCTTGAGCGATCGCTAAAGCATAACTCAAAGCATCGTCGCAGGCATCGGCATCGGCAAAATTAGATTTGCATTCCATTACTAGGTTATCTAATGCCGCATCCAAAAAAATATCCTGATCAAGGATGCAGACAAGAGCAAAGGGCGATATCAAGTGAGGAGTTCGAGCCAGAGTAAGGTAAAACGCACGAATTGCAATAGGCTGGGGGGGAGTGGCAAGGGACTTGTGATTTGCCCAAGTTAGAAATTGTTGCAAATATGGATCTTGAGCCACTAGCGCATCAACTTCTTGCTTCATCAACAGTACTAAGAAATCTGCACTCCGCAGCATGGCAACCGTTAACAAAAAGATTTCGCGCCATCTGGGTTCAGTAATATGACTCACCAGACGTTCTAACGGTCGTTCTAATGCTTGTAAATTATAACTGGCAACAATTTTTCGAGCAGTCAGATATTCTTGAAACGTCAAATAAGAGAAGGAGAAAATTCCCCGCACTCGTTCTGCTAGTAATCCATGTTGTAACTCTATCGCCTGAAGTACCTCTTCACTATCTAATTGCAATTCCTCTGGTTCCGTCGAAGCATTCGGTAAATCACAGATATAATCGCTAATGTATTGTTCAACAATGCGTTGTTCAAAAAAGTAATTACCCTGGTCAAATGTCGCGCTAGCAACCTGACTCAGCAACTTCAGATTTTGTGATAATAAGAAACCTTCGTACACTTCATCCCGTTCAATTGCTTTGGTTTCATCCCATTTGCCCAGCAGGAGGTATAAACATTGCTTATAAAACGCAATTTTTTGGTTTGGGAATTTGTTCTGGTGATGAAAAACCCAGCAAGCGAGATGTAAAAACAAGGGGGAGACGGCAAGTCTACGAAATTGTAAGTTTTCCGGTAAATCTAGTTTCTTAATAAACTCAATTGCCTGTCCTTGTTTATTCTGGATGTTCGTTTTTGTAAGTGCTGTAAACCACTTCTGAGCAAAAGCAACAATTTGGTCTTGACTAAATGGGGCAATTTCAACATCTGTAAAGCGTCTAAGGTTGAAAGCTTTAGCCGCCGTGCGGCAGGTGACGACAAATATATTCTTTTGATACTTTTCAGAGAATCTGCGAATCTCATTGGCGACACCCTTCCTTTCTTGATGAAGCACTTCATCTAATCCATCCAGCAACAGCAACACTCTGCCTGACAACAACAAAGTTTCCAGCACAGATGGATCTGCAATCCCACAGGTAAGGAATTCCTTGTAAATATAGTTGATTAAATTGAACTCTCTTGCTTCTCTAGATTCGTCGGCAAAATCTCTTAAGGTGACAAAAATGGCAACCCGATTTGCAGCAAATCTGCCTCGGTTGCATTGAATCGCCAGATGTTGTAAAAAAGTGGTTTTACCTGCTCCCGGTTTACCCAACACCCGTAGCTTTGAGTAAGTTTGAACTGCCGTGATCCCTGCGATTTCTATTTGGGATACTTCACCTAAACCAAAGCGATCAAATTCTTTTGATGTAAACTTTTGCAAGTCAGAAAACTCTAACCACTGAAGGCTTGCAATCTCCTCCAAAATGTTGACATCTATGTAAATGTCGTCGATTCTAACGGGGCGACTAACATCTAATAACTGCAAAGTGCCGCACTGGTCTTGAATTTTGTCAAAGCGTTGCGATCGCACAAATTGTACTAGAGCATCAATATCTAAAAATTCAGCAGCACTAAGTTCTTTTGATTCAGAAAATTCTTCTGGAGGATTAGCCGCAATCTCACGCCAATTCAACGACAACACCGAACAAATTTCTATAAAGATATGACGGTCAACCGAACGCCCAGTAAAAAACCGCCAAATTGGTTGGCGAGTCTTTAAGTTGACTTCAAAAGCCAAATTATCTTGTGTCCACCCTTTATGAGCGAACGCTTTTTTGGCTTGTTCAATCCCGGTAACTGATGCTTCGAGCGATCGCTTGACCATAGAAGCTTACACATCGGATAAAAATTCTTCAAGTTGACATTATTGCAATATATAATTTCGGAACTACTTAGAAACTAAGTTAGCTATTTTTAAGTGCTAATAATTTATTTAAAGCATCTTCGGACAATATCCTATCATTGCATTTTTCAGTAAAATTTGAGTAATTAAAGTATGTTTTATAACTTTGTATTGGGTGGCCGAGAAAGTTTTTGTATATCTATTACCTCTAGTGGTGCGGCAAGTCTCAAATTTATGTACGATTGAGTACTCATTATTGTAACACTTCTGTATACTTTTGTATAAAGTTAGCTTGTTATAATTAATGTTTAAATAACTTAGCTCAAGCTTATGATTTAGAGGTTTATGTGCCGACATGAGGCTTAGATTCTCAAGTCCTTTTATTGTGTTGCTAACTGGCTTTTTAAATATAATTGGCTCTAAGATGTATTATTAACGCAAACGTATTTAAAACATAAGATTTTTTCTTTATTTAAATAGTTATAGCGTTTTATTGTCAAGCCTACTTATTAAGCAAAATCCTTATTAACAAGAAATAATACATGTGCAATTTTGCCAGCATCAGAAATTCAATTCCGTGCAAATGCTGGATGAATAAATGGTGAAACACCACACCCAATTGAAAATTTGCTGCAAAACAATCAGTGTCGGATCTGAATCCCTCACTGATAGCGTAGCGGTAGCGAGTCCACGTACTCTTACAGAGAAGCAAGCTACGCGCAGCGTCTCGTAGAGAGCGTCTTGATTCTGATGAATGTATTCTCACTTAAGAAGTTTATTGTTTGTTCATTTTAGAACTTTATTCTTTGTGTACACACTTACAACTGATAAGAAGCGGTCAAAGCTACCGCCAAAGCATCCGCAGCATCATCTGGCTTGGGAATTTCATCTAAATCTAACTCCCGTGCTACCGCCTCTTGCACATCTAACTTATCTGCATTGCCATATCCCGTTAAAGCTTGCTTAATTTGAGCCGGAGTAAACTCTACATAAGGAAGACGACGCTGACCCAACACCAAAATTAATACACCCCGCGCCTGTGCAACCAAAATTGTACTTGACATCCGATAGAAGAATAGTTTCTCGATCGCAACCAAATCTGGTTGAAATTCCTCCATCACGGTGTGTAAATCATCAAACAAGGTACATAGCCTCAGTCCCATTTCTACATCTGCTGACGTTTTAATTACCCCAAAATCCAGCATATTTACTGTAGTTTCTGGCACCTTGTTGGCAATTTGTGTGCAGGTAATTACCCCAAACCCTAAAGTTGCCAGTCCTGGATCTAATCCTAAAATTCGTTTTTCCATTCAATTCACTTTTACTAAACCAGGGTATTGTTTAACTAGGAATACTGGCAATCTTGACCACTTGCTCTTAGTCTAATGGAATTGACAAATATAATAGTTTCACGCCTAGTGTTAAAAACCAAGTGGTGTACATTTTCTGTTAATTATTGTTTGTAGCACTGCTGTAAATCAGGTATGTCAATTGGTTTTCTCAGACAAGCCCTCAACGCCCTGCAAAAGCAGTCGCGTTCTCGAACTTCCTATCGGGTTAACCAGTGGTTCAAATGGTTATCCCCTGGACTATCGGTAAAACGTTGGTTGTTGATAAGTATTGGGGGTGTACTGCTGGCGAGTTTGGGGTTAGCTATTTGGGTTAAGCTGACCCCAATTTTTTGGATGATCGAGTTGTTTAGGGGTTTCCTTGGAGTAATCACCAACATCTTACCCAACTATATCAGTGGGCCTTTGGTGCTGCTTGGGGGATTGCTGTTAGTGCTTTGGGGACAAACTCGTACTGTTGGCTCAATTACTAAGGTACTAAGGGCAGAAGGCGGAGAAGAACTCATCGATGTCTTGCTGGCACATCATCGACTGTACCGAGGCCCGAAAATAGTAGTAATTGGTGGTGGTACGGGTCTTTCTACGTTGTTGAGGGGACTAAAAACCTACAGCGCTAATATTACTGCTATTGTCACTGTTGCTGATGATGGTGGATCTTCTGGGCGGTTGCGTCAAGAATTTGGAGTGTTACCACCAGGGGATATTCGCAATTGTTTGGCTGCACTAGCAGATGAAGAAAAGTTGTTAACAGAATTGTTTCAATACCGTTTTCGGGCTGGAGATGGGTTAACAGGTCACAGTTTTGGCAATTTGTTTTTAACGGCAATGAGTGATATTACTGGAGATTTAGAACAAGCAGTTGCAGCCAGTTCTAAGGTGCTAGCGGTACGGGGACAAGTACTACCGGCAACTCTCAGTGATGTTCGCCTCTGGGCTGAATTAACCGATGGTCGCCGCATTGAGGGCGAGTCTAGCATTCCCAAAGCTGGAGGGAAAATTGTCAAAATTGGCTGCATTCCTGATAATCCGCCGGCAGTGCCAGCAGCGATTAAGGCAATTAAAGAAGCTGATTACATCATTATTGGGCCAGGTAGTCTTTATACAAGTCTCATTCCTAATTTATTAGTACCAGAAATTGCCGATGCGATCGCTCAAACAGATGCCCCCCGTATTTATATCTGCAATATCATGACTCAGCCGGGAGAAACTGAAGGCTACACTGTTGCAGATCACATTAGAGCAATTGATGCTGCTTGTGGGGAAAGACGGCTATTTGATGCTGTGCTAATCCACAAAAAATCTCCCTCAGAGCAATCACTCATCCGCTACGCCGAACAAAACTCCCATCCCGTTTTCCTAGATAGAGAAGCCGTAACTCAACTAGGGCGAAGGATTGTTGCAGCTAATGTTTTATATGAAGATGAAACGGGTTTTGTCCGTCACAATCCGCAGAAACTAGCACAAGTGTTGTTGCGGTGGTACGGTAGAGGTCATTATGGAAAAAGGAGAAATATCACGTCTTGACTCGGTTATGAAAATTTTTCTTGCAGATACAGAGGCGACGCTACGCTTAGGTATTAGTCTCGGTGAATCCCTGACTGCTGGCAGTGTAATTTTACTAGAAGGTGATTTAGGCGCTGGTAAAACTACCTTAGTTCAAGGTATTGGTAAGGGTTTGGGAATTGCTGAATCTATTGTCAGTCCCACTTTCACCCTGATTAATGAGTACACAGAAGGACGGCTCCCCCTTTACCACCTAGATTTATATCGCTTAGAACCACAAGAAGTTGCAGCCCTAAATTTAGAAAGTTATTGGGAAGGTATTGAGGTCATACCAGGAATTGTGGCAGTTGAATGGGCGGAACGATTGCCCTACAAACCAGATAGTTATCTAAGTGTGACTTTGACTTATGGGGATGGAGGTACTCGTCAAGTCGAACTCATACCATTCAATTGTGCCCTTAGTGAAGCCATTGCTGCTATCTAAGCTCATATCCCGACCGAAGTACAAGAGATTTCACTTTTTTAGATCGCAACACTAAAAAATTTTTGCTAATAGTTGAGGGAGAACTTCACACTCCTTCTATCTGCCACTACCACGCTCACCACTGTAAATCACTAACATTGTTATCTCTATCCAAATTAAGTGAAAAATTTTTGTAACAGCAGCTTTATTGCTGCAATAATCAGTTAAAAAACTGATTTAGATAGTGTATGAATTAAGAAAAGGTAAACTGTTGTTGGGTTAAATGAGAGTTTTTGCAGCACCTAGTCAGCTTGATTTAACCTGATTGGTTCTCTACTCTCATTAAGAGAACAAATCTGGATTATTTAGCAGTCAAAGCTAATAGAAAAAAGTTAAATAACATCAAGCTATCTAGAAGTTATCTAACTTTTCCTTATACTCAATATACCCGAACTAAAGTCACAATATATACACAATAATACTGATTTATATAATAATTAAAAAATTAATTTAAGTAATTGTAAATACCAATAAATTCTTCGGTTGACATCTGTAATTATCACTGTTAGCAGTTTTAAATAAAACATCTCGTATTTTTACGATAGTTATGTAAAAATACGAGATGTTTTATCTTGTATTAGTTGACATTAATATATCTACGTGGATGCACTAGTTTTCTCTAATGAAAGAAGCGATCGCCTTTTTTATCGGTAAGCCAGAGTCATCCCTGGTATAGTAAGTAAGACCTTGATCGATGAATGCCGAGGTAGTATCTATTAACTGCTGAATAATCTCTGGACTAGTATTATCTATTTCTTGAGTAACTTTTTTGCCTGTAAATCGGTTTTTTCGCTCTTCTGGAGGTAATACAATCCGAGGATCTTTATAAGTTTCTTTTGGCTTAGGTTTAAATGTCTCATTTAATTCAAACTGAAGACGCAAGTAACGTTTAGACTCGTATCCACCCATGATTTGCCGGCAAATTGTGCTATCAATCTCTGATGTAGGTTCCATAAAGATATTAGTCAAATTTTGTACCCAGTCTAAGCCTTTCCATTTACTTACTTGCTTATATTGATATGGTTCACCAGTTTGACCTGTGCCAAGAGAAAGGATAGAAATATCTTCCAATCGCAGATTATTTAGTTTATATTTTTGCTTTATTTCTGGAGATACTGTAGACTGGCTGATCCTCATAACTAAACTCAAAGCTGCAAGACAGGGATTGTTAGCAGAAACTCCTCCATCAATGTGTGGAAATTCCCAATCGCCAAACTTTTCTTTATCTACAGGTTCTAATTTATATGGCGGGAAAAAAGTAGGTGCAGAGGCAGAAGCGGTACATATCTCCCATAAATAACAGTCATCGTACCATCTGTCTCCTAGATCGGGATGACAGTTTGTAAAAAAGGTTGTATTGCGATATAGCGTATCGTAAGCCAAAATCAAGATAATAGGTTTTTCAACATCTTTTATTCTTGTGTATTTATAAGCATCTTTGAGGACACTAATAATTCCATCATGAGAATATTTAGATGCTGAAAATACATCAAGAATTGATTTGATGACGGACGGCAAATTTTTATAGAGTTCTTTTCTATTCGCCGGAAAGATATCTTTACCTTTATCTATATACATTTTAATAAGTTCATCACTTGTCTTTCCTACAGCAATCCCCCCTGTCAATATTGAACCAGTAGAAGTGCCAGCAATGAGGTCAAAGTATTCGTGTAAGAAGTTCCCTTTACCCTGGTTTCTAATTTCTTGTTCTACTTGTTTAAGCATTCGGGCTGCAATAACTCCCCGAATACCGCCACCATCTAAAGCTAAAATTTTGAAGGACATAGCAATTCTCCTTGATTATTTCTACGGTTATCTTTTCGGGCATAGTTTCTGGTAAATACATGACCTGGATGAAGGTCAATACTTGTCGGGTTTTGGGGAAAAGGGGGAAGGG
>NZ_JAAGOG010000277.1:0-8611 GCF_010747425.1 Nostoc sp. UIC 10630 | reverse complement strand
CGCTTTAAGCTCTCCGCTTCAGGCACTTATTCAATATAGCGAACACACCCCCTCATGTCAACTATTTTCTCCAAAAACATTTTGGACAGCTTTTCTATCGCCATCAAAGCCTTAGAGTGTAAGAGTTTTAAGCTATAGTATTCCTGGAAGTTACTAAGGAAGCAATATATTTGTGAGCAGTTCTGGTGTTTTACCGCCTTGGCTGGTTTTAGATCCTCTTTTGCGTGGCTGGTTGTTGGAGGATATTGGCCGGGGCGATCGCACAACAAATACGTTACTAGCAGAAGATGTGACGCTAGGCTCGGCTAAATGGATAGCTAAAGCTCCAGGCATAACTGCTGGCTTACCAATTGCAGCTCGGGTGTTTCAGCTTTTGAATGAAAAAGTCAGCTTTACGGCGGTTGTGGCTGAAGGTACATGGTGTGAGCCGGGACAGGTAGTAGCTGAAATTCATGGTTCGCTGGATGCGCTGCTGATGGGGGAACGAGTTGCGCTCAATTTGGTTATGCGGTTGAGTGGGATTGCTACGCTGACTAACATATATGTAGAGAAAATTGCTGATTTACCTGCTCAGTTGGTGGATACGCGCAAAACTACACCTGGACTGAGACTGTTAGAAAAATACGCGACTGCTTTGGGCGGGGCGATTAATCACCGTATGGGATTGGATGATGCAGTGATGATTAAGGATAATCACATTGCGGCGGCAGGTGGAATTGAAAAAGCAGTTACCCGTATTCGTTCTCAAATACCTTATCCCTTGACAATAGAGGTAGAGACTGAAAGTTTAGAGCAGGTGAAAGAAGCTTTGAAGCACAATGTTGACATTATCATGTTAGACAATATGCCTGTGAATATGATGCGTGAGGCGGTGCAGTTGATTCGCGAGCGGAATAGCCGGGTGAAAATAGAGGCTTCAGGGAATGTGACTTTAGAGACGATTCGCAGTGTGGCAGAGACTGGTGTTGAATATATTTCTAGCAGTGCGCCGATTACTCAGTCGAAGTGGTTGGATTTGAGTATGAGGATTGCACTTTAGATAAGTAAGGTGAATTATTTTATTACAAAGTTTGTATAGTCTTGGGTTTTTGAAGGATAAAATTTCACTAAAAAAATAAGAGTGTTGAAAGTTTTGAACCCGGGGACTGTTTGAGTCCTGCTTAGGAGATTGTTGTGGTGAATCCTGCTATAAAGCGGTCTTTGTTGACCAAGTTGTGAGGGTCTACCACTTCTTATAAGATACAAGGTTGGTTCTTGTTCCTGATGCTGTTGGCAAAATATAACTTTATACTTTAAATCACCAAAAAACCTGATTTTTTCGTAGCTTGGTTTGGCTAAATGAAAACCAATATTTTTAGAAACGACAGGTTTATCGTTGAATTAAAATATTAAGAAATAATTTACCAATAGCATCAGAAATGAAACCCAAGCTAGCCTTATAATTTTTGTAGCTTATGAAGCAAGCGTTTTTTAAGTTCCTCAGCCAAATCTATCAGTAACACTTCTACTTGCTCACCTGTTTTCAAATTTTTCAGAGAAGACTTTTGTGTTGCTGCTTCCTCAGAACCAATAATTACACAAAATTGAATTCCTTGTTTATCGGCTAGCTGAAATTGTTTACCCAAGGGACGCTTATCAAAGTTAGTGATAACATTAATTCCACATTGACGCAGATGTTGCGAAACTTTTAAATAAGTTGGCATTAAATCTTCTTGTATATTTACTACCATCACCTGGGCTGGTGTAGCAGGTAAGGTACTAAGAATACCAGCTTTTAACAATCGACTAATTAAGCGAGTTAAACCAATAGAAATACCTACACCAGGCATTTTTTCACCCAAGAATACCCCAACTAATTCTTCATATCTCCCGCCAGAACAGATGCTACCTAAAGCTTCATGTCCTAATAAAGTTGTTTCGTAAACTGTACCAGTATAGTAATCAAGACCACGAGCAATGGATAAATCAATACAGAAACGATTCTCGGACACTCCGAGATTACGCACGCCTGTAATTACCGTTTCTAATTCGCTAATCCCCAGGCTTAATTGCTCGGTTTCTGGCAGGTTTTGGGTGAGATGCTTAAGTTTAGTTAATACTTCATCAACAGAACCATCAATTTTAATAAAATCAATAATTTTTTGAGTCTGTTCTCCTGAAACTTCCTCTTTTTCTAATTCTTGCTTTACTTTATTTTCACCAATTTTTTCTAAATTGTCAACAATACCAATACACGATTTAATTTTATCTTCAGTAATTCCTACTGACTTAAAAAAACCTGTAAGAACTTTACGATTATTGATGCGAATCAAAAAATTACCAATATTTATTGCTTCAAATATCTCAGTGATAATTGCAGGCATTTGAGCATCATAGAGCAAGCTGAGTTCACGACGAGCAACTACATCAATATCACATTGGCGGAACTGACGAAAACGCCCATCTTTCGCGCGTTCTCCTCGAAAAACCACATCCATTTGGTAGCGGGCAAAGGGAAAGGTTAACTCATTCAGGTGACGGGCAATATAAGCTGCTAAAGGAACTGTTTGATCAAACTTTAATGCTCTTGCTTCCGAACCCGTTTCGCCCGATTTATCTCTCTCGGCTTGTCGATTTGGTGGCAGAATGGGGTCAATGCCATAAATGATATTATCGCCTTGATTTCCTTTAGCTTGCAGCACTTCTAAACGTTCTACAGCAGGTGTTTCTATGGGCGTAAATCCATAGCTTTCAAAAACTCTACGGATGATATCTAGCAAATATAATTCTAGACGCTTTTCATTAGGCAGAAATTCTGGGAAACCACTAGGAGTAGAAAAGTTTATTTTGTCACCTTTTGCCATGCTTGTACCTTACTAAGTTGAAATTTGAGATGAGAGCCTAACCATTTGAAGCCGTGGCTACACAAACAAAGTCCGCTTGTGCGGACTAGAGAAGAATGATTGATTTCTGAAAACAGAAATTACTATCTTAGCCGTTCTTCTTGGATTAAAGTCCGTTGAAAGATTTTATTATTCTTAAACCAATGCCAAGTACGGGCACGATTATTAGTATCAGGACTAATGTAGATCATTTCGTATATACTCATTTCTGGGTTTGTTTTATAACTAAACCACAAAATCACAACAGAATCATCAATCTCCCAGGCTTTTCCTTGGATGCGCTCGGTGTCAAACCAGAGTTTATTATCTTTATAGCTTCCTGGAAATTCATGCTTTTCTTCTTTCCCATCAGACCACTTGTAGCGATTGATTTGATAGTAGGGATGAGGGCCATTTTCTGGAAATTGACAGGTTAAGTGAGACTCATAACTATCGAGGATTTTTCCTGTTGTATCAATCAATGTATAAGTTCCTACCCAATCTCCTTCATGACGGGCAAGTACGGGCATTCCTTCTCGAAGATTAGACATTGCAATTCACCTCTCAAAAACTTTGGGTAAGGGATACAACACAAGGGAACTACCTACACTTACTGCCGGGTGACGGACTCAAACCGCAAGTTCCCTTTGGTTGTAGCAGGACGCAAATCATTAGCCATTTCTCGTACTAGTGTTTGAGTCACACTAGGTTCTACGCCGCAAAGCCTATTATATAATGCTGTATGTAGTACTAACAATTCGATTTAGCACTCTGCTTTTCTAGCTTGTATGGACTAATTTTTGAATTCTACACGCAACCAATTGTCCATTAATTGTGCAAGTTAAATTTGGAATTGGTACAAAATGAAATGGTGCGTTACGCTTAAAATCGTAACGCACCATACTTAATATTTAATATTTACCAATTCTCTTTTGCGTATTAGTAGATACCACTTTCTCGATTTAGTTGTTCATCATGCTTGGCAATGACCCAAATTGCATGAATACTGCCGGGTAGCCAGCCTAGAACTGTGAGCAAAATGTTGATAAATAATGTAGGGCCAATTCCAACTGTCAGGAAAACACCTAAAGGAGGTACTAACAAACCTAGAAGATAACGAACTAATTTCATGATTTTGCTGTATTTTGGTGATTTTGTTTAGTTACATTCTTTGAAGATGCCGATTTTGAAAATCCACCTTCGGATATTTTATATGGAGTAGAAAATCGATGAAATTACTATTTCTACTCCCTTTAATATTTATCTAGAAGGTAATTCATTTTGGCTTTTAACATCAGCGCCGCCGGTTAAAAGATTTTTTTCAACGAAGTAGTTGTTAATGAAAGTGTTAGCAAAGGTTAGAATCACTGGCCCAAGAAGGAAACCAATAATTCCACTGACTGAGAAGCCAGGAACTAGAACTGCTGCTAACCAAAAACACAAACCGTTGACGACGAGCGAGAATGCTCCAAATGATAGAAAGTTAAGTGGTAGGGAGAGAGCAGACAGAACTGGTTTAACTGAACCGTTAATTAGACCAATTACTAAAGCGGCAATCAAAGCTGCGGGAAAATTAGCAATATTAACGCCTGGAACAACTAAATCAACAATCAACAGGCTCAAAGCTGTAGCTAGGGCGGTTAATAATGGTGTCAACATTTTTTTGACCTAATCTTTTTTGTTTGTAACTTCTTATCTCATCTTTAACTATGTGCCAGACTTTCACCTCTCTTGCAAGATAGAATTTGCTTCTACCATTAGGTCTATTATTGAGAAAACTATAGTGGTTATCATATTGATGCACTAAGTTGTAAAGGCGTATAGCTATGCGTCCTTAATGTGATGCCATGTTTTTAAGGGTGGGTTAAATTTGTTTAACACACCCTACGAATTTAAGATTAATTTAATCAGATTTTCCAGACTCAGGCTTATAGTAAAGGGCTGACTTATATAAGACTTGTTCTTGATGGGTTTTTAAAGTGCAATTAGACAAGGGATAAGTTACACAAGTAACAACATAACCAGCTTGTATTTCACTTGGGCGCAGAAATTTTTGCTCGCTTTGATTAACTTCACCGCTAATGAGTTTGGCAATACAAGCAGAACATTCGCCTTGTTTACACCCAGATGGTAGACGGATACCAGCTTCTTCTGCTATATCCAGAATATATTGATCGTCTGGTACTTGAATGGTGCGATCTAACCCAAGCGTAGGATTGATGAATCGAACTTGATAAACTACCATCGGCTGTTTCTAATTATTGTTTAACTGTTTTCATCGACAAACTAATCCGCTTCAGCTTCTCGTTGATTTCTAACACCTGCACTTTAACTACTTGTCCGACTTTGACAACTCTGTTGGGATCGTCTACAAATCTATCAGTAAGTTGGGATATATGCACTAAGCCATCTTGATGTACGCCGATATCAACAAAAGCCCCAAAGTTAGCGACATTTGTCACGATTCCTTCTAGTTCCATTCCCACCTTTAAGTCTCTGATTTCCTTAATTCCTTCTTTGAAGGTGGCATACTTAAACTCAGCACGGGGATCTCTACCTGGTTTTTCTAGTTCGCTGAGGATGTCGCGCAGTGTAGGTTCGCCGACGCTATCGGTAACATATTTTTTCAGGTTGGTCTTTTTGAGTTTTTCGGCAATTTGTGTCACCTGATTTAATGGCACATTTAGATCGGATGCGATCGCTTCTACTACAGAATAACTCTCTGGATGCACTGCTGTATTATCCAATGGGTTGTCACCGCCGCGAATCCGTAGAAAACCCGCAGCTTGTTCAAAAGCCTTTGGCCCCAGCTTCGGAACTTTCAAAAGTTGGCGGCGATTTTTAAAGGCTCCATTCTGGTTACGATAGGCGACAATGTTATTGGCAACTGTTGCCGTAATCCCAGAGACGGAAGTCAGAAGTTCTTTGGAGGCGGTGTTCAAGTCTACGCCGACATAGTTAACGCAGCTTTCTACAGTGTCATCCAATTTCTTTTTCAACAACTTCTGATCGACATCGTGCTGATATTGTCCCACACCAATAGATTTGGGATCGATTTTCACTAGTTCGGCTAAAGGGTCTTGCAAACGGCGGCCGATGCTAATAGCACCGCGCACGGTAATATCTAAATCGGGAAACTCTTCAAGCGCTACAGTACTCGCAGAATATATAGATGCGCCGGACTCATTCACCATTACCTTAACGGGTTTGCGTTCTATTGTTTGTAATACTTGCGTCACAAATTCTTCTGTCTCGCGGGAAGCTGTACCGTTACCAATGGCGATTAACTCAATTTTGTACTTTTCAATCAGACTTTTGACAGTTTGTGCTGCTTTCGCGCGTTGTTCAGCCGCTTGATGAGGAAAAACCGCTTGATATTCCAAAAATTTTCCTGTTTGGTCGAGGACAGCAACTTTACACCCAGTTCTAAATCCAGGGTCTATGGCCAAGGTTGGTTTCATTCCTGCTGGTGCAGACAGTAACAACTCTCGAAGATTAGTTTCAAATGTTTTGATTGATTCTATGTCTGCGTAGATTTTTTTCTCAGAAATGACCTCTCCCATTAGAGAGATTTTCATCAAACGGTTAAATGCATCCTTCAACATCGCCTGATAAAAATCACGAATTGGCCGAACTTTGGTTTTAATTTCTTTCGACTCAAGATAGTAAAGTACCGTATCTTCATCAAAATAAATTTCAAAGCTTAATATTTTTTCGGTTTCACCCCGACACAAGGCCAGCATATTATGGGGTGCAATATTTTTTACCCTAATTTGATAGTTACGGTACATCTCAAATTTGGTTGTACCTTCGGGATAATCATCTTTGATGCGGGAGACAAATACTCCTTCTTCTAAAAGATAATCGCGGATATATGACCGTAATTCCGCTTTTTCAGCGACTTCTTCCGCTAAAATATCAGCAGCACCTTTAAGCGCCTCTTCTGCTGTTTTGACTCCCGTGGTTTCAGAAATATACTTAGCTGCTTCTTCCTCCAGTGAAGCCGTTGCAGAATTTTTGAGATTTAGCGACTTGATGAATTCTGCCAGTGGTTCAAGTCCTTTTTCTCTGGCGATAGTGGCGCGGGTGCGACGCTTGGGTCGATAGGGTAAGTATAAATCCTCAAGTTCAGTTTTTTGTAAGCAGAATGAGATTTTGGCTTTGAGTTCATCTGTAAGTTTACCTTGTTGGGCGATCGCACTTAAAATCACCGATTTTCTTTCTTCCAGTTCTGTTAAATAAGTATATCGATCAGCCAGTTCACGTAGTTGCACTTCATTCATTTCATCGGTGCGCTCTTTACGATAACGTGCAATAAAGGGAATTGTTGCACCCTCCGCCAAAAGTTCCAGCGCGTTTTGCACCTGATGAGGTTTGAGGTTTATTTCAGTCGCCAGTAATTGAGGAATGTTCAGCATTAGGTGTGTAAAATGCAAAAAAACAAAAATGCTACTTCTAAAGGTAATATGCTAGATCCTTATCCTGGCGCAAGGCCAAAGTTTTAAGCTAATTTACCAGATGATTGTTCACAAGCGTATAAGCCAAAGAGACAAAACCCACCTACGCAAGTAAGTTTTAAACCCTATTAATCCGCGTAGATGAAGAAGAGTTTGTATAGCATAGCGCAGCTTATCCTGAGTCGGGAGAGGGTTAGAACAAGCATCGCCAAGACACTTGTATAAGTATACACTTAAACATTGCTACACATAGTGTCTTAATATCCCTACTTTGAAAGCTTGTTACACGCAGTATCTACCACAAACGAAGGATTTATTCGTTAAGCTTTTGGGTGCTTCATCTATCGCAATAATTATTCAAATTGGTGTAAGATATAATGTTGCGTAACCTTGATTTTCTCTAATATTTATTTAGTTCGACTGTTGTGCCTAAAAGCTTATTGGATGTAAAATTGACCACAATTACCAAAACAATTTGTTTTATAAGCACAATAAATAACTTTTCATTCAGAGGTTTGCTAAGATGCCTTTGTTTTTCTTGATACCACTGTGTACTGCTTTAGCCACGGGCTACATGTTTAAAAAGAGTACTGATGAAATTGCATATCTTGCGGGTGTATTCGCAGCTATTAGCTTGATTTTAAGTCTAGTATTGGCACCCTGGCAGATTCAGTTTGGATTGTTAATCGCTGTCTTAATCATTACGAACAGACTTTTGCAGAAAAATGAGTTCAAACAAACTGAAGCTACAGGAAAACAACCTAGAGAAATTAAATAATCTCAACCACGACAAAATATTTTTTCTCAACTTTAAACTGCTAAAAATCATAAGTCACCTAACCTAGTAATGTCCTTAAAAACAAAACTTAGTAAATTTTTGATGAAAAGCGCCTCGATATGTGTATAATTTTGACCACTTCTTGAAACTGTACTGTATTTATTATTTACTAATAATGGTAGGCTTCATTTTCTAATTCAGGGAATAAACTCCATATTTAGGTTAAGTATTGTTGAACTTTTCCATTTGAAAGGCGATGCAAGCTTTTAAAAAGCTATTTATAATCAATCATAATATCAAATAAAGTTTGATCGTAAAATTCAGAAATCGAGTTTTCCATCTTCCTAGGTATCATAAGTGACCTAGGGAGGTTCTGAGATGTATAAAATTTAATATCTTCGTGGATAATATAAAAAACAATTCAGACTATCGGTTTTCATCTATGGTGTGTGCTGCATTTAACTAATACTTTGATGTGTTATAATATACATTTTATTGTCTGCACTGTTGTTCAA
>NZ_JAAGOG010000276.1:0-8649 GCF_010747425.1 Nostoc sp. UIC 10630 | reverse complement strand
GAGCAGGGGGAAGAGGAAAATGACTCCTGCTATGGAACCGGAAGATGGGTTTGAGTCCGCTACTTCAACAAGCTGGGTTAAATTCCCCCTTGCCCCTTCCCCACAGCTAAATGTCATGGAATATTGATATTTGTGCCAGCGAGCAACACTGTGCTAGCTACCAATGTTATGTTTTCATGACATTGTGATCCCAGAAAAGCTTATAAATTCGTAATATAGTCAAAAAAGCTATAGAAACCACTTGATCCCTAGATATGCTTAGTGGTTAATATTGACTTAACAAACAGAACTTCTTCGATCCCAAAGAAATGCTAATTTTGGCATAACCAGGAATTTTAGAAGTTAACTCAATTTAAAAACAGATTAAAAAACTTAAAACTGGGCAAAACCAGGAGTCAGGAATAAGAAATTCATCTGGATGTGGATGACCTTTTATATAGCATTCTTTAACCAGGGGAAATCATTTACCGCTTACACTACTGGAGGCCAAATTAATGGCAAAAGAACGCCCCCCCCTAGAGGAGATGACCTTACGGCAACTACGAAAAGTTGCCAGCGAATATAGCATCTCTCGCTATAGCCGAATGCGTAAATCACAATTGCTGGCATCAATTTTAGAAGTCCAGCGAAGCAAAAGTTTGCTCAGTCCATCTCGTTCATTGGAGGCACAGGAAACCGTGGAAGCTGCTAAGTTTGAATTAGGTCAGGAAGATCGTACAGGTGGATCTCTAGCTGATGTTGATGAAGGACTCGCAGATTTGCCTTCTGGCTATGGTGAAAGCCGGATTGTCCTCTTACCGCGCGATCCACAGTGGGCTTACACTTACTGGGATATCCCCAATGAACATAAAGAGGAACTGCGCCGCCAAGGGGGACAACAACTCGCGCTACGGATTTATGATGTCACCGACATCAATATCGAATACCAAAGCCCTCACAGCATTCAAGAATATCCTGCTGATGAATTAGCTAGAGAATGGTATCTACCAGTTCCAGTTAGCGATCGCGATTATGTGATAGATATCGGCTATCGTGCTGCTGATGGTCGCTGGTTAGTACTAGCTCGTTCTGCTAGAGTACACATTCCCCCAGTCTATCCTTCAGACTGGATTGAAGATGTCTTCATCACTGTCAACTTTGAAGAAGATTTGCGCGGTAAGACTCAGTACGAACTAGTTCCCCCAGCCAAAAAGATTGCAGCTACAGCTACTGCCAATGGTGGTGTAAACACTAACGGCAATCCTATCTACGACCAAATCTTTGGTTTAGCCGAATCTGCCGAAGCGCTACGAGTTGCTGGTTCTATCTTCGGTTCTCAGCATCAAGTACCAGGTTCAGCGCGTCCTGAACAAGCCCTTAGTTCCTACATTTTCCCATCTGGTGTGGGTATGTGGGCAGTTCCCACTGTCTCAGGCTTAACCGCTTCCGGTGCAGGAATGTCAGGTGTTGGCTTCTCCGCTTCCGCCGTTCCAGTGCGTCCGCGAAAGTTCTGGTTAATTGCCGATGCTGAATTGATAGTTTACGGTGCAACAGAACCCGACGCTACCGTAACCATTGGTGGCCGTCCAATTCAGCTAAATCCAGATGGGACATTCCGCTTCCAAATGTCCTTCCAGGATGGTTTAATTGACTATCCGATTCTGGCTGTAGCTGCTGATGGTGAGCAAACTCGGTCAATTCAGATGAAATTTAATCGTGAGACACCATCTCGGAATACTAACACTAAAGAAGAAGCTGTTTTAGAATGGTTCTCTTAAGTTGTAGTTATTCAGATTAATTTCAGACTGAAATTTTAAATTATTCCCCGCTATAGTAATTCTGTAGCGGTTTTTTTGTATTATTATGTCAACCAAAAAATTATTTTTGTTATTTATCTCGATAATTGGTGCAAGCTTGTTATCAAGTTGTCAACAGATTGAAGCAAATCCAGTCCCCAAAGCATCTAAAACTTGCCCTGGCAAAGATCCTAAATTCAGTATTGATTTTTTTAAAACCAATAATCAAGGTAAAAAAAGTTCCAGAGGTATTAACAATGTAATTATTTTTAATCCTAAATCAGCAGAATTGGATTTCAAAGTTAATGTTGGTCTATCTCATAAGCTCTACGCCAAAGATGCCAGAGGTAAGCTGCGTAAAGAATACATTCCAAAGCAGTTTCATGAACTCATTGGCGATGAGAATGCCAAATTGAACGGACAGCTACCCATTGCCGCAATTAATGCCGACTACATAGATACTGATAATAAGCCACAAGGTTTAAATGTCTCTCGTGGTATAGAATATTCAGGAGCGTTTAAAAACAAACGTTCTTCCTTTGGGATATCAGGAGGTACACCCAACCAAAGGCAGGCTACTATCCAAGCTGGTAGAAGAAACAACGATATTCTCAATTACAATTTAGTAGGCGGTAATGGCAGATTCTATCGTCAGGGTAAGTTTAAAGATATTTGTCAAGATTTGGGAGAATTTGCTTGTAAAAATGCAACTAATCGCTCTCTGGCAGCTATCACTACTCAAGGCTATGTAATACTATTAGTTAATGACTTGAAAGCTAATTCAGAGATTGAATTATCTCAACTTAATCAAGAGTTACTGCCAGATATGTTTGATAATGTCTTACAAGGCATTGCTAACAATAACTGTTTAGGTAATATTCAAGAAGGAATTTTATTTGATGGAGGTATGTCTCCAGGATTGTATTATAACCAGAAAACTTATGTAGAAAATCTTGGGCCAATTGGTTCAGTGTTTTTGATCTATCAAAAATAAATAGAGTTTAAAATTATTAACCTTGGTAGGGGTAATTCATGAATTACCCCTACCTCTATTGTTAGTTGAGATGATAGATGGATTTACGTCGTGCTGTAGTAGGTTTACTTCCATATAGCTAAACTTTAAAATACTGACTCTTTGACTTTTTTCAAATTCTCAAGCTTATTTGGATTTACCCAACGATTGACAAATTCGTGGTTATGTTTGTATACCTTGATTTGTACTTGCTTAGAACTTAACTGAACTACTTCGGCGGGAATCCTTTGGACATCGCTAGAATCTGCACGAGCCTTGTAAAGCCAAATGACTTTTTGCCCTACTTGAAAATAGTCAGGATTGTTATTTGAAGAAGGCGTTTTTTCTGCCCAAGAAGGGAAAGCAATTACTAAGTTGATTAAAAGTACTAAGACTACTAGAGTGATTTGGAAAAGTTTCATGATCATTGCGCTTGTCTTAGGTCTGTTGGGGCAATCAATCTGCTGATCTAGCATTTAGCTATTCTCCTTATTTGTTTTATCAAAGTTTAAAGATAAGTACACCAAAATTTTTTTGGTAAATTTAGCGTTAGTTTGGTATTTAAATTTTGGCAAGACACCTACTTTTATCTCATACGCAAAACTACACGCTATAGGGATAATACGTTGCGGGTAGTCTGTTGGAGAACTCGTAAAGTATCTGCTTCTCTAGGTTCCCTGCGGGAGGCTACGCAAACGCGCAACATGTCGCAGACAGACACTCTGCGTAGCTTGCTTCGACCTAAGAGTATGCGTCTACATAAATTGCCCATACTGAAAAGAAAGATTTTCAGTATTGTTTGTGTAAGTCTTGTAAAGTTCAAATCTCTACTGATTTCAGGATAAAGCGAGTTATAGAATAAAATCAAATAGTCTTGTTTCTTAAAACGATAAATTAAAATTATGATAATGTTGTGATGCTCTGATTTGAGTTCACAATCTCTATCTCAAGAGCAGTAGACGCAAAATAAGATTTTGTCGTAAAAATTGTTAATATATGGTGCTTTATGAACTTTAATATATATGACTCATAGTGTAAGCCGACTTGTGGCAAAGCAACCTAATATTGGCAAACTAATTCGTGCCCTGCGGCAAGAGTTAAATATGTCTAAAGAAAGGTTTGCAGCCGAGTTTAGTGTTACTTCCCTAACAATTAACCCTTGGGAAATGGAGATGTAAGACCTTATCTCTTAAGAATAGAGCGAATTAATAATCTACTCAAGGAGTTAAGTGAACCAGGTTGAATTTTTAAGAAAATAGACTACCGATAAGAGGAGTAGGCATTGTGAGTTCTGAATAAGAATTGACCTTGTTTGGTAGCTTGGAATATCAGTCATATAAAGCTGACAATCGAAGAGAGCCAAAACAGCAACTTGTCCTAAAAGACGATTTCAATGCTTTGAAAAGTCACGGCAGAGCCTGTATGTAATTGTATATGCCTTTGAATATCCTCTAAAATGACTATTTAGGAGCATCAACGTCTAATTTAGAGGGGATTTTGCCAAAAAGACGATCACAGATATAGCCTGTAACCGACGCATGACCAACCGAGAGGAATTAATGAAGAACGAGTCAACGTCAGCAAGCAACGCCGACGTAAATTTCCTTATCGGCGGGGGTGAAATGGGTGCTAGGATGCGAGAATGGGACTGGTCAAAAAGCTCCCTTGGCCCAACACAGCAGTGGCCACAGAGTTTAAAGACTGCCGTGCGAATTATGCTGACTTGCCGCCAACCTATGTTTGTTTGGTGGGGCGAAGAACTCATAAACCTTTATAATGACCCTTACAAGGCTATTATTGGCGGCAAACATCCAGAAGCACTTGGGCAGCCAGCTTCCTGCGTGTGGCGGGAAATATGGGATCAGGTTGGCCCGCGAGCAGAATCAGCGATGTTGAAGAACGAGGGTACTTATGACGAAGCGCTGCTGCTAATTATGGAGCGCAACGGCTATCCAGAAGAAACCTATTATACTTTTTCATACAGCCCAGTTCCTAATGACCAGGGCGAAACAGGCGGGATAATCTGTGCCAATACAGACGACACTCAGCGCATCATTGGTGAACGTCAGTTAGCACTTTTGCGCGAACTAGCAGCTAGGACGGCAGACGCAAGGACATTCGATCAAGCCTGTACACTAAGTGCAAATTGTCTGGAAAGCAACCCTTACGATTTGCCTTTCGCAATGATTTATCTGGTTGATCCAGATCAGCAACAAGTTTTTCTGGCTGGAACGTGCCGCATCGGGCAGAATCATGTAGCAGCACCCGAAACAGTCGATCTTGATTCTGATTGCGTTTGGCCGTTTGCGGAAGTGATCGAAACGCATCAGGCAAAACTAATTTCTAATTTGGAAGTGTCTTTTAGTAGCTTACCCTGTGGTGTTTGGGAGCGATCGCCCCATCAAGCGATCGCAGTACCAATTGCACCATCCGGTCAGACGGGAAAAGCCGGTATATTAATTGCAGGGTTGAATCCCTTCAGGCTATTTGACGATAACTATAGAAGATTCATCGATTTAGTTGCGGCTCAAATTGCAGCCAGCATCGCCAACGCCCAAGCTTACGAGGAAGAACGCAAACGCGCCGAAGCCTTGGCAGAAATTGATCGCGCTAAAACTGTCTTTTTCAGCAACGTCAGCCACGAGTTTCGTACCCCTCTAACCCTGATGTTGGGGCCATTAGAGGAAACCTTAGCTAATTGTGCCACCCTGCTGCCAGCCAACGAACGAGAGCAGTTAGAAATGGTGCAACGAAATGGACTCCGCCTGCTAAAACTGGTTAACAGTCTGCTAGATTTCTCGCGCATCGAAGCCGGAAGGGTTCAAGCTTCTTATGAACCCACCGATCTGGCCACTTTCACCGCAGAACTAGCTAGTGTATTTCGTTCAGCAGTAGAGCGCGCAGGGATGGAATTATCAGTCAATTGTCCTTCCCTTCCAGCAGCAGTGTATGTAGATCGGGAAATGTGGGAAAAGATTGTTCTTAACCTGCTCTCGAATGCCTTCAAGTTCACGATGACTGGAAAAATCGCGGTAAGCTTGCAGTGGGCAAACGACCATATTGAGTTTGCAGTCAAAGACACAGGAATCGGTATCCCAGCAGAAGAAATTCCCCATCTTTTTACACGATTCCACCGCGTCAAAGGGGCGCAAGGACGAACTTTTGAAGGGTCAGGAATTGGATTATCACTGGTGCAAGAATTGGTGCAAATGCATGGTGGAACAGTCAAAGTAACCAGTGTTCTAGGAGCAGGTAGTTGCTTTACTGTATCAATTCCAACGGGATATGCTCATTTGCCTCCAGCCCGGATTAGCGCCCCTCGAACCTTAGCTTCAACTGCCTTAGGTGCAACCCCTTATCTAGAAGAAGCTCTGCGTTGGCTACCCGAAGAGAGCAGGGGAAGCAGGGGGAGAAGAGAAGCAGGAGGAGAAGAAATTATTCAAGAAGGCGACTACACATATATAAGTTCTTCCCCTGCCCCTCTGCCCCTCTGCACCTCTGCCAGAATTCTGCTGGCTGATGATAACGCAGACATGCGCGATTATGTCAAGCGGCTGTTAAGTCAGCAGTATGAGGTGGAATCAGTGGCGGACGGTTTAGCGGCTTTGGATTCTGCCCGTGGGCGTGTCCCTGATTTGGTACTGACGGACGTAATGATGCCTGGATTAGATGGCTTTGGACTGCTACAAGAATTACGGGCCAATCCGCAAACAAAAAAAGTTCCCATCATTCTGCTGTCGGCACGGGCGGGGGAAGAGGCACGGGTGGAAGGTTTAGAAGCGGGAGCCGATGATTATTTAATTAAACCGTTTTCGGCTCGGGAATTGTTAGCACGGGTGGAGGCAGCCCTAAAAATGGCTCGTCTCCGTGAGGAGGCAATGCAACGAGAGCAAGGGCTACGCATTGAAGCTGAGGTGGCAAAAGCACACTTAGAAACTGTCCTCGCTGGCATCCAAGACCAATTTTTTGTGTTGGATCGGGAGTTGAATTACACCTTTGTCAACGATCGCGTAGCAGAAGTTGTGGGCATCCCAAAAGAAGAGTTGCTAGATCGGATGATTTGGGAACTGTTTCCAGATTTGGCCAAAAGCGAGTTTTATACCCAGGTTCATCGGGCGATGGCAGAACAGACGGTTGTTCAGTTTGAATACTTTTATCCTGCTTGGCAACGCTGGTTTGAGAATCGCCTCTACCCCTTTGCTGACGGAGTAAGCATCTTTGTTACAGATATCAGCGATCGCAAACAAGCAGAGAAAGCACTTCGTGAAAGCGAAGAACAGTTCCGCAACATGGCTGACAATGCCCCCTTCATGGTTTGGGTAACAGATACCAATAACTATTGCACCTATCTGAGCAAAAGCTGGTATGACTTTACCGGTCACAACGAAGAGACGAGTCTGGGATTTGGCTGGTTGAATGCCGTACATCCAGAAGATTACAATGAGGTTAGGAATATTTTCCTGAAAGCTAGCAAGCGGTGTGAGGCTTTCCGTATGGAGTACCGCTTGCACCGCAAAGATGGCGAGTATCGCTGGACAATCGATGCTGCTAATCCTTGGTTTGGGGTGGACGGTCAATTTAAAGGTTACATTGGCTCAGTAATTGACATTACAGAACGCAAGACAGCAGAAGCCGAACGCGATCGCCTCCTGGAACTTGAGCAAGGTGCGAGAACTGAAGCTGAAACAGCCAACCGGATTAAAGATGAGTTTTTGGCGGTGCTTTCCCATGAATTGCGATCGCCTCTCAATCCCATTCTTGGTTGGGCAAGACTCTTACAAACCCGTGAATTTCAGCCAGCAGAGATCAAGAAAGCTATTGCAACCATCGAGCGGAATGCTAAATTACAAGCTCAACTCATTGAAGATTTGCTTGATGTCTCTCGGATATTACAAGGCAAGCTCAATCTGAAGATGTTTCCCGTCAACCTAGTACTGGTGATTGAGGCGGGATTGGAGACAGTACGGTTGGCAGCAGAGGCTAAAGACATTCAAATTCAGACAATGCTAGATGCTTCTTTGGGGCAAGTTTTAGGTGATTCCGATCGCTTACAACAAGTAATCTGGAATCTGTTATCGAATGCCGTCAAATTCACTCCTGAAGAAGGAAAAATTAATATTCAACTGGAACGCATTGATTCTCAAGCTCAGATTACCGTCAGCGACACAGGTAAAGGAATCAGCCCTGAATTTCTCCCTTATGTATTTGAATATTTTCGTCAGGCTGATGGCACAACAACCCGAAGGTTTGGTGGTTTGGGGTTAGGGCTAGCAATTGTCCGTCATTTGATAGAATTACATGGTGGCACGATTTGGGCAGAAAGTTTAGGGGAAGGGCAAGGAGCTATTTTTAGAGTTAGGCTACCCCTGATCAAAAAAGAGTTAACCCCAAAACAACAGATAAATATTGACCCTATAAATGCTTCTTCTCCAACTGAAATCCTTACAGGCATTCAAATCTTAGTTGTAGACGATGACGATGATACCCGTGAGTTTCATACATTTGTGCTAGAACAGGTTGGGGCAAGGGTAATTGCTGTGGCATCAGCAAAAGAAGCACTGCAAGCATTGGCAGAGGCAGAACCAGATATTTTGATCAGTGATATTGGAATGCCAGAGACAGATGGCTATATGCTAATGCGCCAAATTAAAGCATTGCAGCTAAAGCAAGCTAAACAGATTCCCGCGATCGCTTTAACTGCTTATGCTGGAGAAATCAACCAGCAACAAGCGATCGCATCAGGATTTCAAAGGCATCTGTCTAAACCCGTTGAACCAGATGAGTTAGTCAAGGCAATCGCAACTCTGATTGGTAGGAATGGCTGAGGTTCTAGCAGGTAGGGGGAAGGGGAAAGGGGAAAGG
>NZ_JAAGOG010000505.1:0-482 GCF_010747425.1 Nostoc sp. UIC 10630 | reverse complement strand
AGCAACCAAATAGGTTTACAGTCTAGGGGAATAGTAAACCCAAGAATTGCTTTGACGTGAGCAGCACAATGTATAGCGATCGCCGTCATCTTGAGCAAAGTGGGGTCATCGGCGGTAACTTCATCACCCTTCATTAAAGAAGTGAGAATTTGATGCAGTCCCAGGTTAAATCTAGCCAGCCACCGTGCGGAATAATTGCCCCAGTCGATGCACAAAGGTAGATTGTCGCGCTCAGTGCGGTCTTTTTGGGTGACAATTGTTGGTGGTGTAGGATAACTTTGCCCGGTTTTGGGGTCAGTAAACGATTCTTCGGGTGGGGCTAAAATTGCCTCAAGTCCAGCGATCGCTCTAATTAAGCGACCACCTTTATCCATTTCTACGAGTGATTCGGTTACTTCGATGCCGTAAGAATCAGAAATGCGGAACTTTTCACATTCAAAAATTTCATTAGGGTCAAGGTAATCTTTGCTCTGACGGGCACG
>NZ_JAAGOG010000504.1:0-482 GCF_010747425.1 Nostoc sp. UIC 10630 | reverse complement strand
AGTTGGTATTCAGCACGTGATTCAACTAATCCCAAATTCACAATATGGCTAACAAGGGGAGCCATACCGTGATAGCGCAAGCCTCCAGCATGAATTCCTTCAGGAACAAAACTACTACCTAAAGTATGCATTTTGGTAAGTGGGGTTAAGTGGGCAGTATCACCAAAATCGTAAGCATATTTTCCACGAGTCAATGATGGACAAGCAGCAGGTTCGACAGCTATTACTTGTATATCTCGTTCTCCTCGCAGTAAAGACCGAGAAATGGGAAAGCAATTCCGGCAAAGTTGCTACCGCCACCAGTGCAGCCAATAACAATATCAGGATAATCTCCTGCCATTTCTAATTGAGTCAATGCTTCTTGACCAATCACGGTTTGATGTAGCAGTACATGATTGAGAACACTACCTAAAGCATACTTAGTTTGTTCATCAGCAGCAGCTACTTCTACAGCTTCACTAATAGCAATCCCCAAACTGCCA
>NZ_JAAGOG010000012.1:0-80291 GCF_010747425.1 Nostoc sp. UIC 10630 | reverse complement strand
TTTACTCTGCCTGCTTCGTCGGCTGCGTCTGATGCGGAGTAGGTTGAGTCGGCGTCCGAGGCGGCTGTCGCTTCGGCTTCTTCGGCAACGGCGGCGGCAACGGCGGCTATGGCGGCGGCGGTGGCGGCTTCGGCTACGGCTACACCGGCAACGGCAACTTTAGCTTCGGCGGCTTCGGCGGCGGCAGCGGTACTAGATTGAGCGGCGGCGGCGGTGCTGGATTGGGGGGCGGCATCTTCGTCCGCAGTGGCTCTTTAACCCTCAGCAATACCACCTTTACCGACAACACGGCTACAGGTGGCATGGGGGTTAATTCAGGACAAGGCTTGGGTGGGGCAATTTTCATCATGCAATCTACTACCAATACCAACGGCAATAACCAAGGAATGCCCACCGTCCTAGCTACCGTTACTCCTATAGATAATCTTTCCTTCAGTGGCAACAGTGCGGCTAACGATGCTGGAACTACCACCAATAACGATGATACCTACGGCATCGGTTTCAGTACGGTAGTGACCAACACCAACGATTCGGGAGAAGGTTCATTACGACAAGCGATTCTCGATGCCAATGCCCTGGCAGGCGCGGATACGATTACTTTTGAGGGCAGCGTCTTCACCGATGCTACACCCGATACCATTACCCTGACTTCTGGGCAATTAGTTATTACTGATGCCTTGACTATTAATGGACTAGGGGCAAGTAACCTCAGTATCAGCGGTAATAATGCCTCTGCTGTTTTTAAAGTGGATGATGGCAATAGTAGCAATCAAATTGATGTAGCAATTAATGGACTAACGATTACGGCTGGAAAAGATAATAGTGCTAGTGGTGGTATCTTTAACGTAGAAAACCTGATGCTATCCAACGACACCATCTCTAGCAATATTGGAAGGTTCGGCGGCATTTATAACGAAGGTACTCTCAGCCTAACGGGAAGCACTGTCTCTAACAATACTGGAGATATAGGCGGCATCATCAACTTTGGGACTTTGAGCTTAACTAACAGCACTGTCTCTGGCAATACTGGGGTAAGATACGGTGGCATTTCTAACCAAGGTACTCTCCTCAGCGTAACGGGAAGCACTGTCTCTAACAATACTACGACTAGTGGGGGGGGCGCTGCTGGCATCGGCCAGTTATTCGGCACACTCAATCTAATCAACAGCACCGTATCTGGCAATACGTCAGCAGGAAATAGCGGTGGTCTAGTAACCTTTGGTATAGCAAACCTGACCAACAGCACGATCTCTGGTAATAAGGCGGCAGAAAACGGCGGCGGTATCTTAAACATAGGTACGCTGAACCTGAACAACAGCACTATTACCAATAACACTGCTGACTCCGACAACAATGGCAGTGGTAATGGCGGCGGTATATCCAGACTAGCAGGCACCGTCACCGCCCAAAACACCATCATCGCCGGCAACTTCGATTCTGGTAACGAAGCCCCTGATATTTCGGGTGCAGTCACAGGCAATGGCAACAACCTCATCGGTAGCTTGACTGGCGCATCTGGCAGCATCGGCACTGGTAGCGATATCACCTTTGCCTCGGCTGGCATTACCAATATTAACCAAGTCATCGCCTCTCTCGCCGACAACGGCGGTGCCACTTTCACTCACGCTATAGTTTCCGGTTCGGCTGCCATCAACGCGGGAGACAATACCCTCATCCCTGTGGGTGTCACCACAGACCAACGGGGTATCACTCGCACCATTGGCGGTAGTGTGGATATTGGCGCTTATGAATCACCTTTCATCCCCCCTGTTGCCGCCAACGATACTGCCACAAGTAATGAAAATACCCTCGTCAACATCAACGTCTTGGTAAATGACACCGATGCTAATGGCGACAGCCTGAGTGTGATTAAAGTTAATGGCAACAGCGTCACAGTAAGTACACCAATTACCCTAGCTTCCGGTGCTACCGTGTCTCTCAAAACCGATGGTACTTTGGACTACAACCCCAACGGTCAATTTGAGTCCTTGGGTGTGGGTGCTACTCAGGGCGATAGTTTCACTTACACAGTCAGCGATAATGGTAATGGTGGCACTAGCACAGCCATAGTTAACCTGACCATCAACGGTGTTAATGATGCCCCAACAGGTTCACCCACTGCGACGTTAAGCAACACACCAGAAGATACAGCCATTAATATTACTGCGGCTGACTTATTAGCAGGTTTTACGGATGTAGATGCGGGTGATACCCTTTCAGTTACCAATTTAACTGCCACTAACGGTGCATTGGTAAATAACAATAATGGGACTTATACCTTCACCCCAACTGCCAACTTTAATGGTCCAGTTAATCTGACCTACAATGTCACTGATGGCACAGCAACCTTAACTGGACAAACCCGCAGTTTCTCTGTCACCCCCGTTAACGATGCCCCTGTTGCTGTTGATGACAGTGCTTCCACATTCTTTGGTACTACTGTCAACATCGCAGTTAGTAGCCTACTAGCAAATGATAGCGATGTTGATAGCACCGGACTCAGTATCACTGGTGTTAACGGTGCCACCAACGGTACTGCCGTCCTGAACAATAACGGCACAGCCAGCAACACAGCAGATGATTTCGTTTCCTTTACTCCAAATCTTCAGTTGTTTGGTAATCGCAGCTTTAATTACACCCTCAGCGATGGTAGCCTCACTGATACTGCTACTGTTACTGTAGCTGTCGGTCTTATCAAGAATGGCACTAATTTCGCAGATAGTCTGATTGGCAGCATTGGTAACGACATCATCAACGGTGGTAATGGCAACGATACCATCTTTGGCGGCGCAGGTGACGATAGCCTGTTTGGTGAGAATGGTAACGATGTCTTGTATGGCGATGGGCTGATGGATGGCGGCGCGGGTAACGATACCCTCAACGGTGGTAATGGCGATGATACCCTTTACGGTGGTGGCGGTAGCGATCGCCTTTACGGTGGTAATGGCAACGATCTCCTCTATGGTGGTCTTAGCAGCGATACCCTTACTGGTAACAATGGTAATGATACATTTGCCTTTGCTGCTGGAGAAGGGACTGATACCATTACTGATTTCTCTGACGGTAATGATTTGATTGGACTGTATGGTGGTTTAAGCTTTGGGCAACTGAGTTTCTCAGCTAGCAATATTAAAGTGACTTCCACGAATGAAATTTTGGCGACGCTGACTGGTATTAATACGACGACGCTGACTGCTGCTGATTTCGTAACGCTTTAATTATCTCGATTCATGCAACGCTGACTTTAGTTGCATCAAACAAGCAATGTTGATGCATCAAAGAGCAACTTTGATGCATCGACTTGCACCTTTGATGCATTGGCTTGCATCTTTTGTACAAGCGTCATAACCTTAAAAAGTCATAGCAATTTACGAATGATATCAAGTGCGTAGGCGTAGCCCGTCGTAGACATCGCACTTTTCGCTCTTATAAACAAAGCAAATTATGCATCATCAAGGTCTAATTCTTTGGCTGACAGGGTTAAGTGGGGCAGGTAAAACAACGATCGCCTTATCTGTTGCTCAAGAATTGCGATCGCGCAATTACCAAGTAGAATTACTTGATGGTGATGTCGTTCGCACCCATTTATCTCAGGGACTTGGATTTAGTAGACAAGACCGAGATATAAATGTGCGTCGGATTGGCTTTGTGGCTAACTTACTTAGTCGTAATGGCATAATTGCGCTCGTTGCCGCCATCAGTCCCTATCGTCAAGTTCGAGAGGAACTCAAAAAGACTTCTACCAACTTTATCGAAATTTACGTTCATGCTCCTATAGCCGTTTGTGAATCCCGTGATGTTAAAGGACTTTATGCATTAGCTAGAGCCGGACAAATTCAACATTTTACTGGGATCTCCGACCCCTACGAAGAACCAATAAATCCAGAGATTATCTGTCAAACCGATCGATTTACTGTTGAACAATGTGTTAACCAAGTGCTTCACTATTTAGAAACTCAAGGTTTGATTATCCTGAGTGGTCAGCTACTTAAAAGTGACGGACTTTTGGTCAATGTTGAGATTTAGAGAAGATTGAAATAACATGGCACCATTGTGCGATCGCACGACTCGAGCATTTTCAAGTTGTGGACGGGTACAGAATCTTTGCTACTCTTGCCACTTCACAAGCACCCCTTCCACCGCAACTAACCCCCACTGCGGAAACTTCGCCAAAAGCTTTTTGGTCACAATCTGCAAAGTCGGATCATCATTCCAGCACGAAAGCAAGTACTCGAAGCCCGGATTCTCGCCCGAATTCGCCGCAACCTTGAGTTTCTGCATACGCTCCGGCCGCGCATTTGCCCTTGCAACAATCGCCTCATGCGACCATTTTTCAGTAACGGGCGCGGCGGGACTTTGACCCTCATGAGCCGCTTTGACTTCTACACCCGAAACTGAATTTTCAACTAACAACGAAGTGGGATTACCCTGTTCTCAATACTTTTCGGTTAAGGGGGAAAGGGGAAAGGGAAAAGGTTTGAATTTCCCTTTCCCCATTACCCTTTAACCTTTCCCCAGAGCAAAAGAGAGATTATTGGGTTTAACCGAAAAGTATTGACCCTGTTCTACCTGCTCCTGAATTTGATTAGCGATCGCTTCCTTGGAAGAAAATTCATTTTGGGCAACGGACGCGGCGGAATCAGTGCCTTCATAACAGTCTTTTTGCTCAACACCACAATCTTGGTTTTCAGCCAACAACGGAGCCCACAACATATCTTCTATGGGAATAATCAGATGAAGCCTTTTATACGGGGATTCCTTCTTGCTAGCAGCAGACTTTTTGAGCTTAGAACGAGTAATAGTTGCAGTCATTCTATAATCTCCTGTTTATATTGACGCACGGAAATTCTCCCCACTGTGATGCGGGGCTTAGTACTTGTATTCACTTGTATAAAAAGTTACTGGTATTTCCCCACTGTTGCGAAGGACATTGTTCTACGGCGTGTTCCAAATCTTGGATCATATTTTTGTGGAAATGGCTTTCCAATGTTTATATTTTTTCAATCGCAGAAAATAATTGTGCGTGATTTTAAAACCTTTTTAGAGACGCAAATTGCATTTTGTGCTATTCCTCTAAAGTCTTATTCCTCAAATGAAAAATAAATCCTCTCAAAGCTAGGTGAGCAAATTCTTTGGCTGCGTTATTTTCGGTACTAGCAGTAAATGTGCTTTTGTTGCCCATACTGCTATGCTAATGAAATCCTTACATTAATGCTTGAACATAATATTATTGTCATTGGAACATCAGCCGGTGGAGTTGAGGCGCTGACTTATCTAGTCAAGAATTTGCCGCCCGATCTCAATGCTGCTGTGATTATAGTTCTTCATGTATCCAGTCATGGCACAAGTGTTCTGCCAAAAATATTAAGTCGCGCTAGTAACTTGCCAGTGTCTCACGCTCAGGACGGCGAAGCTATTGTTCATGGTTGGATTTATGTGGCTCCCCCTGACTACCACTTACTGGTAGAACGAGGATATTTGCGTTTGACGCGGGGGCCAAAAGAAAACCGTTGTCGTCCCGCAATCGATCCATTGTTTCGCAGTGCAGCACGAGCCTATGGGCAACGAGTGATTGCTGTGCTACTAACAGGTGTGCTTGACGACGGCACGGCGGGGCTAATGGCTGTAAAAATGCGGCGCGGCGTGGCAATTGTCCAAAATCCTGATAATGCTTTGTATGCTGCTATGCCACGTAATGCGATCGAAAATGTAGAGGATATTGACCATATCGTGCCACTTTCAGATATTCCTTCTATTTTGGTAGCTTTAGTTAATATAGCAATGGAAATAGAACCAGAAAACCCCATACCTAGCAAGATGGAGTTTGAAACTGAAATAGCGCAATTGAATTTAGAAGCGATAGAAAACGAAAGCACTCGACCTGGTAAACCATCAACCTTTGGCTGTCCTGAGTGTGGCGGTATCCTCTGGGAAGTCGAAGAGAGAAATTTGTTGCGCTTCCGGTGCCGCACGGGTCATGCTTATTCAGCAGAAACTTTGCTAGCCACTCAGTCTGATGCCATAGAGGATGCACTATGGATCGCTTTGAGGGCATTGGAAGAGAAAGCTTCTTTATCACATCGTATGGCTGCAAGGATGCAGGCTCGTAAGCAAACCTTGGCGGCACAAAGATTGAAGGAAGAGGCGCAGTCTGCTCTTGAGCGCTCCGCCATTATTCGGGAAGTGCTTTTGAAAGACAATACAAACACAAATGTTGATTGACTGGAAGAGGCAGGGGGAAAGGGTTTAAACCCCAAACCCAGTTCCTTTTCCCCTTTCCTCAGTCCTCACAAGCGCATTTTTGGGTTAGCAGACTACTAGGTGTACAAACTTTATTGAAAAGCTTTGAGAAATGCCGATTAACTTATAAGCTCCAGGGTGCGAAACAGACTCGACTTCTAATGTGGGATGTGCTTAATATAGAAATGTACATAAAGCAAAAACTTATCGCATCTGTCTAAGCAGACGCTCTCTTTGTAAGTTGTAAAGCTTGCAACGCTAAAAGATATTTACCTTTTGACATATTGGGACTAGTTTAAGACGACTCTCAAGCTGCCATCAGTTGCTTTTCCAAGCATGATTGTCGACTAGAAGGTTCCAATGCCTGTATCTAACCAACCTGATCGACCAACAACAAATCAGCTACTCTTAGCTCTTTCTGAACCAGAGTATCAACGTCTAGTTCCCCACCTAGAGCAAGTAAATCTTGAAGTGAAGCAAGTCCTCTACGAAACAGACAAACCAATTACATACGTCTATTTTCCACATCAATCAATGGTTTCTTTGGTGTGTAAGTCAGATGCCTCGATCGTCGAAGCTGGTATAGTGAGCAATGAGGGCATGGTAGGTATTTCGGTAATTTTGGGCAGCAACACTACAACCACAACCGCGCTTGTACAGATTGCAGGCAGTGGTATGAGGATGAAGAGTGAGGATCTAGTTGCCGAGTTCAACCGGGGCGGAAAGCTTCAAAGTTTGCTATTGCGTTATACACAAACGCTGTTCACCCAGGTTACACAAACACTTGCTTGCAACAGCCTCCACACTATAGAAAAGCGACTTGCCCGTTGGCTGCTCTTGGTATCTGATCGTATGCAATCAGATAAATTCATGCTGACTCAGGAATTAATTGCCACAATGTTAGGTTGTCGCCGCACTGGTGTTACGGAGGTAGCAGGCACGCTCAGTCGAGCAGGAATAATTAGCTACAGGCGTGGAAATATTAACATCCTGAATCGGTCAGATTTGGAAAATACATCTTGTCAATGCTATGGCATTACTAAAAACGAGTACAAGCGATTGCTAAGTGTATAGAGTACCCCTGTTAAGGTGTTGTGTGATGAACTAATTTGTAGTTTGGTAAAAAGAAGTGCAAATTTGTTGGGTGGAGAAAAATGTTGCTAGGGCAGGTGTTTGAGCGTTTTGTAAAAGAGAGTCCAGTTATTCAGGTATCCAAACTCTCAAGTCGCTGTTATACAAACGAAAATTGGTGTCTCTAAGCAAAAACCCAAAGTTTATTAAGAAGTTGCTGCGATGTCTCACGACAAGCTGCTTCGCGTCTACGCACTGTGAGATTCCGACCCTCCCGACATAGTAATAATCTCTCCGTTACGGTATTCATGGCGTTCGGGGTTGGTTTCTTCCATAGCCCGATACTCGTCTAACGTCAGGCGAGTTGTTATTATATCTGGGGGACTGGTTTGAGCAAAGACCACAATCAACCTTTCAAATAATTAGCTCTAAAACTATTATCTGCAAAGTCAAGAAGAATTGCCAATGAACGGTGGTGGGGGTACGAAGTACGTAATCGGTTACTTGCTGATGTGTTTTATTGCCTTTGGGAAAGGAATTTTAAGAACTCATCATTTTAGCCAAACTTTGTCCCAAAATCACCTGACTGTACACCCAATCTCTGCATTTAGCCAAACTTGCGATGGCGCGAGCGCCCGCCGGAGGCGAGATCGCACAAGAACAGCAAAAGCCGACTCAATATTCTGCTTGTAGGCGATCACAGTAAGCACAAGCGCACTAGTCCAGAAATCTTGTGTTACAGTCCGTAAAAGCTCATACTGAAGCTGTATGTAACATAACCCCTCGCTTTTATAATCCTAGCCATGCCCCAAGACTTCTCTCACCAGAATCTCAGAGGTCGTTTGTTCAAGGGTCAAGACCTTGCAGGGGCAAACTTTAGCGGCGCAGATATCCGAAGTACAGATTTTACTGGTGCAAACCTAATAGGCGCAAACTTTAGTCATGCCAAAGCTGGGCTGGAAAAGCGTTGGAGTATTTACTTACCGATTGCCTTATTCTTGTTTGTGGGACTATTAGGGGTTTTTTCATATATAACTAATTATGGTTACGGTGATCATGTAGATTTCTCCCATACTACTCTCTGAATGGAGTTTCACGGCTACAAAGCCCACGGTTGAATTAGAGTCGATGACAACCCACACCTTCATGTCTGCTGTAGTACAGGCGGACTCGACAGCATTAAGGTGGCTTACACGCCAACCATCAGGGTAGAATGAACGGTACACGTCAATATCCATCGCTTTTTGAATCGAATCAAAGACCAGACTCCATATCCGAAGTGAAAGACTTTTGATGGTATGAAGTTGGCTATCTTCGTATGATTCAATTCATATAAAGGTATCATGTGGCTATATTATGTTACATAAATACTACGAACTAATCTTTTGTTTTTTTGGTATGGGGAGTACACCGTCAACATTGGCCACCTGAAGCCACTGAATTACCTGGAGTCGAAATGTCAGCAGATGCAGTTAATTAGCGATCGCATTCATATCTCGGCTCAATACCAAGTTGTATCTCTACAAGTTGTATCTCTATATGATGAAATATCACCCCAGATATAGCTGGCTGAAAAGATTGCTGTATAAATCTTTCAGCCTTAGCAATTGTCTTGTGATGTCAAGTAGTTCTTACAAAAGTCAGTAGGCTAAAAAGTCTTGGAAGTTGATCAAAGAATAAGGTTTTCAGTCGATGTTGCTGTTTCTAGGGTGATCGCGTAACATAGACTTTTAGCGATGTTTGTCCTTAATTACGGTCGATTCGCTCAATTTTGTTGATGATTCAGATTTATAAAGGCACAAACACTTATTATCTATCCCGTAAAAGTTTCAACTCAAGTTGAAGAAATAAATGTAAGCATCTTCACTAGCTTGTCAGTGCTACGATAAGCTGATTATTTTGCAAACTGCATCTACTAGTAAGACAATGAAAAAACGAAAAGATGAAAGATAAACAGAACAACCTGAAGGATATCAATTTTCTCACTGAACTTACTCCTAGTGAGGGGTGAAATAAGCAGTGATGCAGAAAGTTACGTTAAAGCATTGATCACCATGAATAAGAACTGTACCAATCTAAGGTTCTGAAATTTCAGAATCTTAAACCCTTGCTGTACCGTACTCGTTTACTGTACCAAACAGATTATAGTTTTATGCATAATTGTCTCTGAAATAAGTGACTAATAATTAGTACTTGATTACTGGGATAGCCATATTGGTTACAACAGTTCTTAGGTTTTAATCAATTCTTCATAGTGACTGGGCTAAGAAACTAATTCTTAGTTCACAGATTTGTATGCCCAATGGCAAAAAGCAATTAATCATTCTACAAACTAAATGAGGCATTTCAAGTTATGACTGAAAGAATTATCAATGCAGCTACCAAATTTTCAAACTATGTAGAAATTTTAAATGTCAGAGCATCTTTACAAACAAATGATACAGCATTCGTCTTTATTAATTCACCAGAATCAAAGCTGGAAGTAACTTTTGGACAGTTGCACACAAAAGCAGCAGCCATAGCTGCAGAATTGCAAAAATACAATCCTGATGGAGAAAGGGCGCTATTGTTATATCGTCCGGGAATTGATTTTATCGTTGCCTTTTTTAGCTGTTTATATGCCAAGGTAATTCCAGTACCTGTGCATCCTGTACGTAATCAAAGAGAAATTTCTCGCCTCAGTGGAATTGTAGAAAATGCACAAATTAAATTTGTACTAACAACTGATGACTCTATTGTTGATTTTCAGAAGATCTACAGCGAAATTCCCTATATCAATAATGCACGGTGGATAGCTACAAACTCCCAACTAGAAGCAGCTAGTCGTGACTGGAAAATGCCAGCTATTCAAGGCACTGATATTGCGTTTTTACAATACACCTCCGGCTCTACAGGACAACCAAAAGGTGTGATGGTGACGCACAGTAATCTCATTCATAATCAGCAAGCCATTAAACAAGGATTTCAACATTCCCAAGAAACCATATTTGTTGGCTGGCTACCGCTATATCACGATATGGGTTTAATTGGTAATGTTCTCCAACCCCTATATCTAGGAATTAAATCTGTACTCTTCCCTCCCGTCAGTTTTTTACAGTCGCCTGCAATTTGGTTGAAAACCATCTCAGAATATCGGGCTACTACTAGCGGTGGTCCCAACTTTGCTTATGAATTGTGTGTGAATAAAATCACCGATGAAGAAATTAAAGATATCGATTTATCTAGTTGGAAAATTGCATTTAATGGTGCTGAACCTGTAAAAGCTAATGTAATTGAAAGCTTTATTAATAGATTTAAAAAATATGGCTTCAAAGCGGAAGTTTTTTATCCTTGTTATGGTATGGCTGAAACTACTCTGTTTGTTTCTGGTGGAAATCCCCAAGACAAACCTGTGTTGCTTCCAGTAGATGAGCAAGAACTAGAAAATCATCGCATCAAGGTTGTAGATAACGACACCAAAAAGGTTTTAATTGGGTGTGGGAATGTTCATGGTGAGCATGATGTTCGCATCGTGAACCCAGAAACTCATACGCTTTGTAGTCTTGAGGAGATTGGCGAAATTTGGATTGCTGGGGGTTCAGTTGCAGCCGGATATTGGAACGTAAACCAACAAACTCAAGAAACTTTTCAAGCTTATCTCACCACAGGAGAAGGTCCTTATCTGCGGACTGGAGACTTTGGCTTTTTTGTAGAAAAGGAATTGTTTATTACAGGTCGATTGAAGGATTTGATTATTATTCGGGGATTGAATCATTATCCTGATGATATAGAAAACACTGTTGAGAAAAGTAATATTGCAATCCGTCCAGGGGGAACAGCAGCGTTTACAGTTGATGTCAATGGGGATGCAAATGCAAAGTTGGTTGTGGTCTGTGAAATCAAAAAAGATATGCTCAACAAGGTTGACTATAGCCAACTATTAGCAATCGTGAGAAAAAATATCTCTGATGTTCACGGGTTGAGGTTGCATGATTTGGTGTTAATTATGCCTGGAACTCTGCCAAAAACTTCCAGTGGGAAGAAACGCAGAAGACATTGTACAACTCTATATTCACAAAATGGTTTCCGCGAGGCTGTTGCTAGACAAGTAGTTGCAGTTAAGTAGCTAGAAAGTAGGTTGGGTTGATACAAGGAAACCTAACAAATACCTTGTCGTTAGTGTTGGGTTTCACTGCATTCTACCTAACTTACAGATGATTTCTAAAATTTCTTATTGACAGCAATATCTACAATGAATAATATCTCTCAAATTGAGGCTCGGTTACAAAATAAAATTGCAGCAATTCTAGAAATACCTCCTGAAGAAGTCTATTTATCTTTTTCACCTAGTGAATTGGGATTTGATTCTTTAAATTATGTGGAATTAACTACTTTTCTGGAAGGTGAATTTAAAATTCCTGTAACTCCTGATATGCTGTATGAATGTCATACAATTACTACTTTGGCAGAGTTGATTCAGCAGAATCTAGAGCCAAGTTTAGAAACTAGCACTAAAGAGGAAAGTGCTGTTGCTGTAATTGCAGAGGAGACATTAACTTTAGCCAATGTTTTGGAATATGAATCTTCCCCTCAAGATATTGCAATTATCGGTATTGGTGTATCATTACCGCAAGCTAAAACCTTAGAAGAATTTTGGCAGTTATTGACAGCAGATAAAGTTAACATTACTGATTTTCCGGCTCAACGTTTACCCCAAAAGACAGAGCAAACAAATCTCTTACAATCTCCAGAACTTTCTCCTTTCCTCAAAGGTGGATTTATAGCAGATGTCGAGTGTTTTGATGCTTGTTTCTTTGGCATTTCTCCACGGGAAGCCCAATTAATGGACCCGCAGCAACGCATATTTATCCAATGTGTGTGGCACGCTCTTGAGAATGCTGGATATCGCGCTTCGGAGTTATCGGGTTCTAAGACGGCAGTATTTGTTGGTGCTTCTAGCTTTGATTATTATGAGATGTTGTGTCAGCAGGAAAACTCCGTAGAACCCCACCTAGGTACGGGTGTAAGTCATGCTGTACTGGCTAATAGAATTTCTCACCTGTTGAACTTGAAGGGGCCTAGTGAAGCAATTGATACAGCTTGCTCAAGTTCATTGGTAGCGATAAATCGGGCTGTGGAATTATTACGGTCAGAAAAATGTGATTTAGCGATCGCAGGTGGTGTTAATGTTATCACTTCTTTGACATCCTATATAGTCTTTTCTAAGGCGGGGATGTTAAGTAAAACAGGTGAATGCAGCCCTTTTGATGAACGCGCCAATGGTTATGTCAGAGGTGAAGGTGCAGGGGTACTGTTATTAAAACCGTTGGCGAAAGCTGAACGCGATGGTGATTATATTTATGCTGTTATCAAAGGTGCGGCAGTGGGACACGGCGGCCATACCAATTCCTTGACTGCACCGGCTCCTGAAGCTCAAGCAGAGACGATTTTAGCAGCTTATGCCGATGCCCAAGTTAGCCCTGCTACCCTTGGTTATATTGAAGCACACGGTACTGGCACAACCTTGGGCGACCCGATAGAAATTAACGGACTGAAGAAGGTTTTTGCCACTGTTGAGACTACCCAAGATTGTTATATAGGTTCTGTCAAGAGTAACATCGGACATTTAGAAGCCGCAGCCGGGGTGGCAGGAATATTAAAAACTATCTTAGCGTTGCAAAAAGGTGTAATTCCTGCCAATGCAAACTTTACCAATCTGAATAAGTATATCCGTCTAGATAATTCTCCGTTGCAGATTGCCGCAAAACAAGTTAATTGGGAGCGCCAAACAACCGCTACAGGCAAAGAACAGCCACGTCGAGCCGGGGTGAGTTCCTTTGGTTTTGGCGGTATGAATGCTCATGTAGTTCTAGAAGAATATTTAGCGCGTCCTCGACACATCTCTACATCAAATTCGTCTCAGCCGCAGTTAGTTGTATTGTCTGCCAAATCAAAAGAAAGACTAATTGTCTACGCTCAAAGCATAGCTGTATTTTTGTCACAACAAAATAGCTTCTCCTTAGCAGATATAGCTTACACCTTACAAAAAGGCAGGGAAGCTATGGAGTATCGTCTGACTATTGTGGCAAACACACTTGAGGAATTGGGTGATTCTCTGCAAAACTTTATCAATGGGAAGCTAGAAGACATTAAGACTTTTGTGGGTGATTCTAGTCATCGCCAAGCCTATGAAGAGCTATTTGAGAGTCTGCAAGAACTAGAAGAGCATTTGCGATCGCTAGCTCAAAAACCAGCATATTCTAAGTTGGCTAAGTTGTGGGTGGGAGGATTAAATATCGATTGGGCTAAGGTATTGCCTAGAGATTATTCCCCTGCCGTTGTTCCCTTACCTGGATACCCATTTAGCCTTGATAAGTATTGGCTTCCTGAAACAAACACCGCACCAGCTACGACTATCAAAGTACCTGCAAAAGAACACATCAGCCTGCTTGTACCACAATGGCAGCGTCAAGCATTACCCAAGGATGCCCAGGTTGTTTTACAAGGTACAATCATTGTTTTAGCTAGTGATGATACCAAACCTCTGATTGATACTCTGCAAGCACAGCATCATCATGCGGCTTTTATAGTGGTGGAGAATTTAGAAAACTCCTCTCCTTTTAGGGGAGAGGCTTTGAATTTTCCCCCTTCCCTTGTAGGGAAGGGGGTTACGGGGTTAGGTCAAGAGAACAATGTTCCAGATGACGTGAAAAGTCATACCTACACACAAATCACACCCCAGTATTATCAATTCTGCTTTGATAATACCGACCACAGAGCTAGATTTAACAATGAGATATCATCCTCAGATATCACAGGCATTCTTGATTTAACCGCCAATAGTCAGTCTATTTTAGGCAACATTGCCTTACTGCAATCTTTATTAAACACCCGCAAACCACTGCGTTTACTACAAGTCACCCAAGGGTTACAAAACATTAACGGGACATCAGCTAACCTGCGTGGTGCGGAACTGACGGGGTTATTTAAGATGTTGGGCGCAGAATATAACTCTTGTTATGCCAAGACCATTGATTTAGACCCCAACAACTCAGATTTAGCAGCTTTAAGTCAAATTATTGCCCAAGAGTATCAGGACTACGATCAGTTTACCGAAATTTGTCACCGAGATGGCGATCGCTTTGTCTCTACCCTCGCACCTCTAAACTATAAACCCAGCCAGTCGCAGAAATTACCACAGGGAATGGTTGTGATTACTGGCGGTACAGGTGGTATAGGTAATGAAGTTGCTCAACATTTGGCGCGTCAAGGTTATAAAACCCTAGTTTTAATGGGTAAAACTACATTACCCCCCAGAACAGAATGGGAAGAAGTCATCGCAGTACCGAATGCAAACCCCGCAATTGCTAGCAAAATTACCAACATTCTCAACCTAGAAAAACAAGGCGTAACCGTAGAACTCTATACTGGCGAATTAACAGATTATGCTGCCCTAGAAGTCTATTTCCAAAATATTCGCCGTCAATATGGACGAATTACTCAAGTATTCCACTGTGCAGGCTGTGTTTCCTCAGAATCACCAGCTTTCCTGCATAAAACCTTAGACAGCATTGTTTCTGTATTGTCTCCCAAAACTACTGCCCTGGAAGTTTTACACCGCATCTTTGAGTATGACAATTTAGAAGCATTCGTCTTGTTCTCATCCCTGTCGAGTGTTGTACCTAAGCTAGCTGTAGGTATTAGTGATTACGCAACAGCTAACGCCTATATGAATTACTTCGCTGCTTACCAAGTAGCTCAAGGTAATACCTACTACCGCGCTATTCAGTGGTCAAACTGGAAAGAAGTCGGAATGGGACAGCTAACTAGTCAGCCAATGACCAAAATAGGACTTGTACCTTTGTCAACAGCCGTAGGTTTGCAGTTCTTAGATACTATCTTGGCTTTACCCCCGCAAATCCACACTGTAGCGTGTCTGGCTAGTCAAGAACAATTAAATATATCAGAATTGCCCCTAGTTGCAAAGGAACAGACTACGCCGAAAATCCAACCAGTATCATTACCAAAACAAAACTTTCCCACTGATAGCAATCATTTGAAGACTTACGTTTTAGAATCATTAAGCCAAATCCTATCCCGTGAACTCCACATTGCCTTAGACCAAATCAAGTATGAAACCTCCTTTGAGGCTTTAGGTGTTGATTCTATCTTCTTAGCTGGTATCGTCAACAAAATCGACCAATGGCTGGGAATGAGATTAGACCCATCACTGTTATTACAGTACGATTCCATATCACGCCTAGCAGAACATCTCATCAGCCATCACCACAACCAATTACAGCAAAAAATACCAGTAACACAACCCCAAATAGTAGAAACTCCACCTGCACCTCTAACCCCTCTCCGTGCCTCTGCGCCTCTGCGTGAGCAAAATCCATCTCAAATCGAAATCGCCGTCATTGGTATTGCCTGCAAATTCCCAGGTGCAGCCAACAAAGAAATTTTTTGGAACAACCTAGTAGCGGGCGTTGACAGCATCCGAGAAGTACCCAACTCACGTTGGGATATCGAACAACATTACACCAGAGAATTGACATCAGGTAAATCAATTAGTAAATGGGGCGGTTTTATTGACGATTTAGAATACATCGACCCCGCCATGTTTGGTGTATCTCAAAATGAAGCAAGTGATGTTGACCCCTTAGTGCGCCTATTTTGTCAAAGCTGCGTGGAAGCGGTGGTAGATTCTGGTCACAATATCAAAGATGTCAACAAACGCAAGGTCGGAGTATTTGTTGGTGCTAGGGTAGCAGGATATGGCGATCGCATTCAAGTCCCCAAAAAATCCAGCGTTGTTGGTGTAGGACAAAACTTTATCGCTTCCCATGTCTCCCATTATCTCAATCTCAAAGGGCCAAGTCTGGTAATTGATACCGCCTGCTCATCTTCTCTCATGGCTATCCATCTCGCCTGTCAAAGTTTACTACAGGGTGAATCAGAAATGGCTTTAGCTGGTGGCGTAGAAGTTCTCTTAGATGAAAAACCATATCTCTTCCTCAGTGCAGCACAGGCTTTATCTCCCGATGGTAAATGTTTTACCTTTGACGAACGCGCCAATGGATTTGTCCCTGGTGAGGGTGCGGGTTGTGTCTTGCTCAAACCTTTAAAACAAGCTTTAGCTGATGGCGACCCCATCTATGCAGTAATTGCCGCTACAGCCGCTAACAACGATGGTCATACAATGGGCATCACTACCCCCAGTGTAGAAGGTCAAGTGGAAGTTATTGAAACAGCACTGGCAAAAGCCAATCTTTCAGCAGAACAAATTAGTTACATCGAAACCCACGGAACTGCAACGATGATTGGCGACCCGATTGAGTTGCGAGCCTTGTCCCAGGTATTTACCGGGGTGGGGACAGAAAATCACTGTGCTGTGGGTAGCGTGAAGACTAATATCGGGCATTTATTAAGCGCGGCTGGGGTGGCTAGCTTCATCAAAGTAGCATTGTCACTGCACAATCAAGTCATCCCCGCATCACTCAACTGTGAACAGGTGAATCCCCGCTTTGACTTTGCCCATTCACCTTTCTATCCAGCCCAAACAACCCAACTCTGGAATCAAGCTAATCCTAAATTTGCTGGTATCAGTTCCTTTGGTTTTGGTGGAACTAATGTACACACCATTCTTTCTGAACCACCAAAATTAGCAGTGAAACCAGGAGCAAAATTACTCAGCAAGGATTTTAATTTTAGTAGCAGCAAAATTCGAGCTTGGTTGCCAGCCGCTCAATCGGCAACTTCTTACACCATGAATGTGGAAAATACTGAACAGTTAGCACAACCCCCTCGGCGTTCCCTGTTGACCTTGGAATTGGAAGAGACTCACCAGCCTTTGCTGATATTGGAAGACATAGTAATCAATGTAGTTAAAAAGGTGATCGTTTAGGTACTTCCAATTAAAAAAATCTCCAATTTGTAAGGTGTGGCACTATCGTCCTAACACACCACCAACCCTCAAAGGATGGCGGATTACACTCCCCCTCTACTCTCGCAATATTTTTTCAAATTAGTATGACTTACGTAGAAATACTGAGTTTAGCCAGATATGCATAAGTTATTCTTTTAAGACTGAATATTAAAGAGCAAATAAAAAATAAAAATATCTTTCCCCTACACCCCTTATCATTTATGCAAACTGCACAAATAATTGGCAAATTTACAATTACAGATAATGATTATTTCGTTCGTGAACACAGAGTTGATGGTATTCATATCATGCCTGGTGTCACATTTATAGACATGATTTTTAAAACTTTAAAAGCCAGGTCTTTTGATATTGAAAATCTAGAATTGCGGAACATGATGTTCCTAGAACCAATTGTGACAACTGCCGATTTTGACCGAAAAGTGGAAATTCACATTTCACCCAATGGAACTGATTGGGGAATTGAAGCCACCAGCACTAAATGGAAAAATGGTGAAGTAAAAGACTCCTCTATTACTAAACATTTAACCTGCCAATTACTGACCAAAGAATTACAAATTAAAAATCTTATAGATATATCAATTCTCAAGCATAAAGCAACTCAAGTTGTCGATTTAGATGCCTGTTATGCTATCACCCGCGAAGTTGGCATTGACCACGATAATTTCATGAAACCTAGCGGCAAAGTTTATGGTAGTCTTTATGGTTGCTTGGCTGAAGTTTCTTTGGGTTCTATCGCCTTGCAGCACAGTGATGATTTCTTGTTCCATCCTGTGTTTCTCGATTGTTCGACTATTGTACCGCTTTTCTATTCAATTCCTTATCAAGCGACAGCCCAACTTTATGTTCCTTTTTATATTGAATCATTTTCTGGTATACCTTTAACAGGACGCAGTAATTGTTATGTATATGTCGATCACCCTGAGCAACTTGAATTAACCAAAGAAATTGGTTATAGAAGTTTTGCAATTTGCGACGAGTATGGTAATCAACTAGCAACATTCCGTAACTTTGGCATTAAAAAAGTTCATAGTATTGAACTTATTAGAAGACTGGCAAACTTAGAACAAAAAACAGAAAACACTATTTTTACTCATCAACAACAAAAAGCATATCAAGTTTTAACAACTCCAGAACCAAGAGTAAAACATGTAGTTGATTCTATAAAAAAAATAGTTTGCAAATACACCAAACAAAATTTTACAGATGATTTATTAGAAGTATCATTTTTTGAATTAGGGTTAGAATCAACTGCTTTATTAGATATTTCTCACGAGCTAGAAAGGCTGTTAAATATTCGCCTTTATCCAACTATGCTGTTTGAGCAGCCTACTGTTTCTAAATTGGCAGAATTTCTATGGTGTGAACATTCTGAAGCAGTACAGAAACATCTTCATATTCAATTAAATACTGTTGATGATACGCCTCAAGAAATTGTCACTACTCCAGAACCGAGTGTGGAATATCTGGTACATTCTATCAAGAAACTAGTTTGTAAATATACTAAGCAAGATTTTACAGATGATTTACCAGAGGTTTCATTCTTTGAATTAGGGTTAGAATCAACGGCTTTATTAGATATCTCCCATGATTTAGAAAAGCTGTTGAATATTCGTCTTTACCCTACGATACTGTTTGAGCAGCCTACTGTTTCTAAATTGGCAGAATTTCTATGGTGTGAACATTCTGAAGCAGTACAGAAATATCTTCGTACTCAATTAAATACTGAATATAACATTGTATCTACAAATTTAAAGCACGCTAATTTACCTCCTAACAAAGTTAAAGAAAATGGACACAGTAAAACAGTAAAGCTTGATGATTTATCTTTTACTACAAAAGAAAGTGAACTGATTTTCATCCCTAAATGGCAACCGACAAGTATTTCTATATCCAACCAACAATCATTCAATTATTTAAAGTTTGACCAAACTAAACCAGCTAAAACTCTGATTGTGACATGGGGTGAAAATTTACAAATATTGCAGTTGTTACTGAATTGGCATGGTTCAAACAATAGCTACATCATTACAGTTGGTAATTTCTATCAAAATTGGCAAAATTGCACTGCTCAAATTAGACATGATCAACCACAAGACTGGGATAAGCTTTTAAAACAATTAACAGATATCTCTCAAGTATATTTCTTGGCTGCACCCCAAAAACCTGAGCAATTATTGAGCCATAACTATGCTTTTCACTTTATCAAATCTATCATCAGAACTGGATTAACTCAACATTCAATTGAGTTTAAAATTATCACATTGAATGCTGTACAAGTTTTCTACGATGAAGAAGTTCAGCCTGATGATAGTGGTCTTTGGGGATTGTGGAAATCTTTTTCTAGAGAGTATAAACACTGCACTATTACTTTCTTGGATTTAGCAGTGTCTGAAATTGAGGATGCCTTAAGAAAAGAGAATACTGTCTGGCTAGAAAATACCTTTAAGAATGAATGTATATCTGGCAATGCTTTTGCAGTCCGTCAACAACAAATATATTGCCAACGCCTCTATAATTTAGCTCCAGTCTTCAGAGAAAGATTATCAAAATTTAAACCCAATGGTACTTATTTAATTATTGGTGGTACAGGTGGATTAGGTCTTGTTTTAAGTGATTATCTGCACACTCAATATTCAGCTAATATTGCTTTATTAGGTCGTTCGCCAGCAGATGATAATTTATTAGCTAAAATCTCCCATCTAGGAAAATATGGTGAAAATGTAATTTATCTACAAGCTCATTGTGATGATGTCAATGAACTAACTAATGCTATTACTCAAACCAAAGATAAATTTGGCAAAATAGACGGCATCATTCACTCAGCAATGGTACTAGATGATAGCCTGTTGGTGAAGATGTCAGAGACAGATTTTACGGCTGTACTACAACCAAAAGTAGCAGGTGCGATCGCACTTAATCAAGCCACTCTCAATGAAGAACTTGATTTGATCATTTTCTTCTCTTCTCTACAGTCTTTTGTCGGCAATATTGGTCAAGGTAATTACGCCGCCGCCAGCACTTTTCTTGATAGCTACGCTAAATATATGCAACAAACACGAAATTATCCGGTATGTGTAATTAACTGGGGATTTTGGGGTGAAGTAGGTGCCGTAGCTAATGATAAATATCGAGATTTGATGCTACATCAAGGGATGGACTCAATCAACATTGGAGAGGGAATGGAGGCATTAGAAACAATTCTAGCGATGCAAATTCCTCAAGCTGTAGTCGTGAAAGCTAAAAGAAATATACTGTTACAAATTGGCTTAGATCCTCACTTAATGCTTGAGCAAAGACCAATTACAGAAATACTATCAAATCTTGCACCACTAACTATAGATCATGCGGATTTCTTCACAGCTAATCATCCACCATTACTCAAGTTTAAGCAAGGCTTAGATCAATTAATGGCTGCTGCGGCTACCAGGTTAGTAGGAATTTTGCAAAATCTGGGTTTATTTAACCACCAAGCAGCATCCTACAGGATTACAGAAGCCATCAAATCAGCCAAAATTATTGATGAACACCATCATGTATTTGCAGAGATTTTCCAATTTCTTGTGCAAGCTGGTTATTTATCACAACAAAATCACTACTTCTCTGCAACAGCAGAAATACAATACCAAGGCGAATATCATACACTGGCTGAATTTGAAAATGCTGCTAATCAAATCCTACAAACTCAGCCAGAACTCAAACAATACTATCAGCTACTACACACTTGCTTAAAGAATTACGAAGATATTTTATTAGGTAAGATTGCAGCTAATAATATTGTCTTTCCTAACTCTAGTTTAGATTTAGTTGAGGGAGTCTACAGTGGTAACTTAGCTTCTGATATTTATAATGAACTTGTTGCTGTGTCCCTTGTTAATCAAATCAAAGCTAAGTTCAACGGTAAATCTCCAGAAAAAATTAAAGTTTTAGAAGTAGGTGCAGGAACAGGTGGGACAACTCGCTATGTAATTAATTCACTAATTGCTCATAATATCGCTGTCGAGTATGTATACACCGATGTTTGGTTTAAACTTTTAGAACATGGCCGAGAAAAATTTGCTAAAACTTACCCTGGAATGCGTTTCTCGGTTTTAGATATTTCCCTAAATCCCGAAAAACAAGGTTGGCAAGAACAATTTGATTTTGTCATTGCTACAAATATCCTGCACGCCACCCCTAATATTCGTGAAAGTCTACGCAACGTTAAGCAATTACTCAAGCCAACAGGTTGCTTAATCTTGAATGAGAGTGTCAAATCACAGAATTTCTCAACTTTAACATTTGGACTACTAAGAGGTTGGTGGAATTCACAAGATAGAGATTTGAGATATCCGGGCTCGCCTCTTTTACAAGAAGAAACTTGGCAGAGATTAATGAGAGAAGAAGGTTTCTTTAATCTGCAATCTCTAGTTCCTACCTCTAGCGATAAAGAAGATATTCTCGTGCAGCAGGTGTTTGTAGCTAGAAGTGACGGACAATTCTTGAAAGTATGTAGTAGTCAAGAAATAAAAATAGCAATTACTAGAGAACATGAAATAGTTAACAATAATAACAAAGATGTAATTCATTCCAGTATTCGGGAACATTTACAGCCAATAAATTTACATAACACCTATGGTTGTACTCGGCAAGAATTTGCTTATATTGATACTTGTTTTGATAAAAATAATTGTCTTTGGTTATTTTTAGATTCTGCTAATGGCAATGCTTTATCTATCGAAGTACTGGATGAACTATTAGATATTATTGCGGCTTTATCTAAAGAGAAATCATCGTTAAAGATGCCCAAAATAGTTTATATTTCCCATCATGGTAAGTATTTCTCTCTTGGTGGCGATCGCACTCTCATTTTAGAATATTTAAAACAGCAAAATCCCGCTAAACTGAAAAAATTTGCTGCTAAAGTTCAGCAAGTAATTCACGGATTTGTCTCTTTAAATGCTCTAGTTGTCGCCGTCATAAATGGTGCAGCCCAAGGTGGTGGCTTAGAAATGCTCTTGTGTAGTGATTTTCAGTTTGTTGATACCAACGTCAAGTTAGGTTTACCTGAAGTCAAATCAGGTTTAATTCCTGGTATGGGCGGCATGAGTTTCCTAAAGCAGCAAATAGGATTGCTACAAACTAAGAAATTGGTACTAACTGGAGAGCTAATCAATGCCCAAACAGCTTATGAAATTGGTTTGATTTCTCATGTTAGTGATGACCCATTTATTGAGGCATTCAAGTTTTACAAAACCATCGACAATTTTGACACTGCTATTTATCTGAAAAAGTTTCTTGACCAAGGTAAGAGCCAAGCACTGATTCAAGATATTAACTTTTGGGTGGAATATCTTATCCAAAAAGGTGAATGGGTGAATCAAAAAAGAATATCCGCATCTCTACGGATAGTTAATTCCTAAAAGTTTGTAGTCATGGCTAAAGCCCTGATAAATCCCAACAACTTGACATTAAAATATACCAAGGAAATTGACATGAGTGTTGCAATAGAATCACAATTAACTTCCAAACCTAAAAGACAAAAATGGTTACGCGCTCCCTCAGCACGGGAGGCAGAAATTAGAAAAATGTGTGCTGCTAATGGCTGGCTACATCTACTTTATGGCTCACCATATATAGTATTGTATTTCGGATTAATTTCCCTGATTTTATTCATAGATAATCCTTGGATTGATTTTCTGTTAGCGCTTGGGCTAGGCAATCAACTCTATGTCTTATTTATTTTGCATCATGATTGTATGCACGGTAGTGCCTTTAAAGCCAAATGGTTAAATACATTATTTGGTCGTCTTTATGCACTGTCATTCACGATGACATTTACAACCAATAGAGAAACCCATAAACGTCATCATAATTTTATTTCCGATCCAGAAAGAGACCCAGATGAATATTATTTTTCTGGCAAACTCAACCAAATTTGGTTGAGAATTTGGAGATATTATGAATGGTATACCAAGATATCTTTGACTTGCTATGGCAAACAAGTCAGTTGGACGGTGATTATTGAACAAATAGTTAATTTGGCTTTTTGGGTAGTAATTCATGCCGTTTTAATCTATTCCGATATGGGAATAAAAGCACTGTTTATTTTCTGGATTCCTTTAGCCTTTGTTGCCTTAGTGATTAATCCTATCACACGGGGTTATGAACACGCTCCCTTAACTCTTTATGAAGGTGATGATCCTCAAAAAAGAGATATGCAGAAAAATGCAATTACTATTAATAACTTTTGGTTAGGTTTACTCTGGGCTGGTATTACTTACCATGTCGAACATCACGCTTATCCAGAATGTCCATTTTATCGATTACGTAAACTACACGAGATTTTTCAAGAAGAAAAAATGCAGTATTATTGCGCTCCTTTTCCTCTCTATCAAATTCACAAAGGAGCGCAACTTACAGAAGGTTTAACTTGCAATCAAGTACCAGTGGAAGAGGTAGTAGCATGAACACTGCATTTGTATTTCCTGGACAGGGCGCACAATATGTTGGGATGGGTGTGGAAATTGCCGATCGCTACTCCGAAGCCAAAGTATTATACAATCGCGCCTCGAATGTACTCGGTTTTGATTTATTGCAAATGTGTCGTGATAGTTCCCCAGAACTGTTAGAGCAAACAGAGAATGCTCAACCTGCCATTTTTGTCACTAACTTAGCTTGTCTAGCGGCGGCTCAAACCCAGTTCCCTGAACCAAAATTTCTTGCTGGTTTAAGTCTGGGAGAGTACAGCGCACTAGTAGCAGCCGGCGTGATGGAATTTGAGGATACAGTCTTTTTAGTACAGCAAAGAGCCATCTTTATGCAAGAAGCTTCTATCAACCGAGATACCAAGATGGCGGCGATTATCGGTCTGAATGCAGACATAGTAGAAGCTATCTGTCAGCAGGTGAAATCAATAGGAGTATGTCAACCGACTAACTACAATGCACCTAATCAAACCGTCATCGGTGGAGATGCTAGGGCAGTAGAACAAGCAATGACCTTAGCTGAACAAGCAGGCGCGGCAAAAGTAGTGCAATTAGCTGTTTCCGGTGCATTTCACACCCCTTTAATGGAGTCAGCCGCCAAGCGTTTAGCCGGAATCTTAGCAACTATCAACATTTCTACCCCTCGCATCCCAGTGATTTCTAACGTCACCGCCCAACCCATCACCACAGATGAACACATCCGTTTCTTACTCATCCACCAAATCACCCTACCAGTGCGGTGGATGACCTCTATTCAACACCTTGTTAATCATGGTGTGGATACCTTTATCGAGTTCGGTCCTGGTAAGACAATCTCAGGACTAGTGAAACGGAATTTTAACCAAGCTAAAACCCTCAACGTGGAAAATAGCACCTCAATGAACGAAACACTAGAAGCTTTTCAAGGACTAGTAGGAATATAGGGATATGGGAGTGTAGGAAAATATTTACCTTAAAAACATATCAAGTTTCCCCCTTACACCCCTAGCATTTACACACAAATAAGGATACTTATGACAACAACACAAACAATTCGCAGACCCGCAATTCCCGCCGACTGGTATAAACCCACAATATCAGGAACTACTGGGTTTATTCTCTACGGACTGATTTGGTATCTTGTCCCAGCATGGTTATGTTATGTGGTCGTCACATCAATTGATTTTCTACCACTGAAAATAGCTTTAATTATTCCACTAACTATCATGACTGGATATGGTATTCAGATGATGGGTTTTATTGGTCATGATGGCTTTCATCTAGCGCTACATCCTAACAAATTTGTTAGTGCATTAATTGGTCTTTTCTTTGCATCTTCAGTCTTAACATATTGTGATATGGGTGCAATGATGCGACATTGGAGCCATCATCGATTTACAAATCAAGCTTCTGACCCTGACATTGAAATACTCACACCTTTAACAACATGGTGGCAAAGATTATTTTTTGCCAGATTATTGCTTAACTATCATCATTTTAAAATAACTTTGAATACTGCTTTAGGTCGTCCTTGGCCATTTCCTTACATGATGCCATTTCAGATGTCTACTGTGCGTATTCTTTGTTGGATGAACTTTGTATTTGCTTTGTTATGGATTGGGATTTATTTAGGAATAGCTGTATACAATCCCATTGCTGGTTTATTTTCTATCGGACTACCAATGCTTGCATTGATGCTAATCTCTGGATGTCAAGCCTATCTTGATCATGGTGGTCTTGATGATAACCCATTTCATAATGCCTGGAGTCGTACTTCTCCCTTAATGACAATCCTGTTTGCTGGCACTAATTTTCATCTGGAACATCATCTATATCCAGGCGTTCCTTGTTACAGATTGCATAAGGTTCACCAACTTTTGCAAGATAATGGCACTTATGCTGCAACTCAAGCCTCTATTGAACCTTCGTTTTTCCGTTCCTATATGAACATGGCTGCAAAATATAATTCCAGCTCTCAAGATAGCAGCTTTGATCCTTTTGAACAGGCTGTTGAATCTGTTTGATGTATAAGCATCTGTAGAGATGTGGCAATTTAACGTCTCTACAGATCCATAAAGTTAACTAAATTTATGAAAACTGAAACTAAATATTGTCAAAAATAATTAACAGTAAAGATTTACATTAATGTTTGCATGATTTCTATTAATTTATTTGACTAGTATACAGAAGGAGATGCGATATGTCCGAGGGAATATCCATTGTAGGGAATAATTCCACGATTAGAAAAGGTATTGAGCGCATCGGGTTAAGTATATCGGAAGGGGAAATCAATGCCCTGAGATTTGGCAAGACTATTTCACTGGAAGATAGAGGTTTAGGGGAACTTGGTTCACTATTTATTCTGGTGTCAGCACTATCTCAACCCCTATTAGGGAAACTCCACAAAACTCTTACTTTTCAAGATTTATTAGGACAACTGACAGATTCTGCACCTTGTTCAGGAGTACCGATTTATGCTTGGAATGCTGAAGATACCAGCAGATGTTATCTATATCTGACGATGATAGAAGGTAAACCTGCTATTCGTTTAGGTAATATGTCTCTAATTAATTCTACCGACTCTTTAATGGTAGAACCAAATTTAGGCTAAAAACACTTGCTCTTACATTCTTTTTCAAGCCAGCTATTTACGAAAAAATCTCACAACCCAACATAAAAATGTCACTTCCCTACGCTATTCCCTCTTTCAAACTAAATGAAAATAAAGTTTGATGAACTTAATTTTTCTTTACTTACTTGTGCTTAATTGTGCATATCTACTTATAATAATTGCATTGCATTTAAAGTAGGATATAGTTTGAAAAATCAGGATTGCTATAAATATATAAAACTATTGATTTCAATAGATAATGACTAAATCTATATCCACGAAATTCACAGAAAATGAGGATCGGGCTCAAGAGCCATTCTCTAAACAGGAGCATCGGCAAAAACCAATTCGTCTCATATTGGTCTTAGGGCTGATATTAGCAAGTGGTATTGTTTACATCATCTGGCATAATCAGCCCCAACAAACAGCAAATATACTGAAGCTGAGTGGGCGGATTGATGGTTACGAAACTGAGATTGGGGTAAAGCGTTCGGGCAGAATTGAATCAATTAGTGTACGAGAGGGAGTAGCAGTCAAAAAAGGTCAACAGTTAATCAAACTTGATGACAGTGACGATCAACTCTTAAAAGATCAATTACTTTCAGCCGAGGCTAAGATTGCATCCGCCCAATCGGATGTAGAGCAAGCACGCTCGAATGTAGAGCAGATAATAGGTGAAGTCGAAGAGATGAAAAACCGGATTGGAGAAGCTCAATTAAATTTGCAGCAGTCTTTTGGTGATGCCCAAGGCAAGATTGAGCAAGCAAGATCGAATGTGGCGGCTGCTAGATCCCAACTAGCCCAAGCCCAAGCACAGGTAACACAAGCAGAGGCAGAATTGAGGTTAGCACAAGTAAACCGCGATCGCTATGCCCAATTAGTTAATGATGGTGCTATCAATAGACAACAATTCGATCAAGCCCAAACTACTTTAGATACAGCCATAGCCACCCTCGCCGCCTATCAAGCCACAGTTCACGCTACCCGTGAACAATTAAACGCTACCCTCGGTAGTTTCACTCAAGCCAAAACCACAGGCTTGAACCCCAGCATTCGTAATAGCCAATTAGCCGCCCTCTACAGCCGGAAAAAGCAAAGCTACGCCCAAATTAAAGCCGCACAAGCACAAGTCAAATCGGCTCAGGCTAAAGTTAGAGACGCGTTAGCCACCAGACAACAAATTTACACCCAAATCAAAGACTCTCAAAAAGACTTAAATTTGATCAGTCCTCTAGATGGCGTAGTCATCGCCCGTAGTGCTGAACCGGGAGCAGTAGTCAACAATCAAACCAAAATTCTCACAATAGTTGATCCCAAAGCTTTATATTTACGGGGTTTTGTGCCAGAAGGTGATATTGGTAAAGTACGAGTAGGGCAGCAAACTAAAATCTTTCTTGATTCTGCTCCCAAAAGACCGCTAGAAGGGAAAGTAATCTCTATCGATCCGCAAGCCTCATTTACACCAGAAAATATTTATTTTCAAAAAGATAGAGTTAGGCAAGTCGTTGGAGTGCGGATTAGCATCGAAAACCCAAGCGGTTGTTTTCAACCAGAACAACCATACACAGATTCAGATTTGCCCTGCCCCAAAATTGGTATGCCTGGGGATGCGGAGATTAAATTGCGGAAATAAGGGACTGGGGAAAGGTAAATTCAGTAATGACTAATGGCTATTGACTTATCGGTTGAAGCGATCGCTGTTCGCGGTTTATATAAATATTATGGTCAGTTAGCGGCTGTCCGGGGTGTTGATTTCACTGTTAATCAGGGGGAAATGTTCGGGCTGATTGGCCCTGATGGTGCGGGTAAGACTAGCACTTTTCATGTTTTGAGTGGAGTGATGGCACCTTCGGCGGGAGAAGTGCAAATATTTGGTCAATCTGCACGGGATACTCGTTTGAATACGGGCTATTTGACACAGCAATTTTCTCTGTATTTAGACTTGAGTATTGATGAAAATTTGCGCTACGCTGCGGGATTACGACAAGTACCAGAGGAATTGTTGCAGGCACGCCGTAATAAATACTTACGGTTGATGAATTTAGATAAATTTGGTGATCGCCTCGCGGGGCAACTTTCCGGTGGGATGAAACAGAAGCTGGCACTATGCTGTGCTTTGGTTTCCCAACCCCGAATTTTACTATTGGATGAACCCACTACAGGGATTGATCCAGTTTCCCGCCGCGAGTTTTGGGATACATTGGCGGCGCTATCTGCTGAAGGTATGACTATTGTTGTGGCTACACCCTATCTCGATGAAGCAGAACGCTGTCATCGCATAGCTTTAATGTACAGTGGTCAAATTCAAGAGATTGGCAGCCCTGAAGCCTTGCGTTCCAGTTTAGGTCTACATCGCTTAGAAGTTCACACATCCAATTTAGAATTAGCTGAACAAGTTTTATTGCACAGTCAGACTAGTAATATTGTCGATGTGCAAACCTTTGGCGATCGCTTGGATATTTTAGTAGAAGATGTAACCTTGGGGGAAACTCAAGTTAAAGAACTACTACAAAACTCCGTCAACGTTGAGTCTGCTGCACCCACCCTAGAAAATCTGTTTGTTACCCGTCTTAGACAACAAGGTTTAGCACCCTCATATTATTCCTTTCCTCGTTCTCGATTGAGGGGAATGGGAAGCAGGGGAGCAGGAGAGGAGGGGAGCAGAGGAGACAAAGAAAACAAGGGAGATAAGATAAAATATTCTACCTCATCTTCAAACCTTGCCATCTTCGCTCATAATCTCAGCCGTGTCTTTGGAAATTTCCATGCAGTCAAAAGTGTCAATGTCGAAGTACGTTATGGCGAAATCTTTGGACTTTTAGGCGCTAACGGTGCGGGGAAAACCACCACGATTAAAATGCTGTGTGGGTTGTTAGCAGCCAGCGGCGGTAAAATTGCCCTTGGTGGTGAAACAGGTAACTTACGCAGTGCGGAACTCCGCCAACGTATCGGTTACATGAGTCAGAAATTCACCCTCTATGATGACCTCACAATTCTAGAAAACCTAGAATTTTATAGTGGTGTTTACGGCATTCCTCCCAAACTCAGACGTGAGAAAATTGATTGGGTAATTGCTACCTGTGGGTTAGAAGGACAGGAAAATATGATCACCGGACAGCTACCAGGTGGCTGGAAGCAAAGGGTAGCCTTTGGTGCTTCTGTAATGCACGAACCAAATATTTTATTTCTAGATGAGCCAACTTCCGGGGTTGATCCCTTGGCTCGTCGTCAATTTTGGAAGCTGATTAATGACTTTGCCCGTAACGGTACAGCTATTTTAGTTACAACTCATTATTTAGAAGAAGCAGAACAATGTAACCGCATGAGTTTCATGGTAGCTGGAGAAACCGTTGCTGAAGGTTCACCCAGTCAGATTAAAGCCTCCCAACCCGGACAACTTATAGAAATCACTGTCCAACAAAACCAAGCCGCATCGGACTTGCTCAAACAGCATCTTGAGCCTTGGCGAGTGGCGATTTTTGCCAATAGTTTACATATTGTGCTTGATCACCCTGATGAGGAAGTTCCCCAACTACTGCAATTGCTGGAGTCTCAGGATTTCATAGTTCAGTCCTTGCGTCCGATTCCCTTCTCTTTAGAAGATGCCTTTATTGGTATAGTCCAGCGAAGTTAGTAGGAGGTAAGGGACAGAGGAAGAAAACTTCCCAATCCCAATCCCCAGTCCCGAATTTTGGTATATGCAAAAAATTATTGCCCAGTGTCAAAAAGAATTAGCCCAGTTTCGCCGCGATCGCTTGACGTTGGCGTTAGCATTTTTATTACCGATGATCACTTTGCTAATTTATGGGTTTGCACTCCGTTTAGAAAGCTCTAATATCCCCTTGATTGTGCAAGATTTTGACAGGACAAATCTTAGTAGTATTTACATTGAGCGTTTATATGCTACTAACCAATTTGTGCCGACACAATGGACACAAGCAGACTCTATAAGTAATGCTATTGACCGTGGTATTGCCAAAGCTGCCGTCATTATTCCCGCCAAATTTACCCGCGATATTCAAGCTCATAAAAATACCACAGTCCAGATATTAATTGATGCTACAGATGTTAATAATGCCCGTGTAATTAGAAATAGCATTCAAAATGTGAATAACTTTTTTATTCAAGAGCAAGGATTAGTCACTTTAACCAATACTATCAAACCGCAAATCCGCCTCTGGTTTAATCCCGGTCGTTTAGAATCACTATTTTTTGTGCCAGGAGTATATGGTGTAGTATTGTGGATTTATCCGTCTTTGTTGACCGCGATTGCAATGGTACGTGAAAAAGAAAGAGGTACAATTATCCAAGCCTATGCTTCTAGTATTAGTGCAGTTGAATTTCTCTTAGGCAAAGGATTAGCTTACCTACTAATTGCAATTACGGAAGCAGTATTAGTCATAGTGATAGCATCACTAATCTTTCAAATTTCTCTAGTCGGAGACATCATTAATCTATCACTAGGAACTCTACTATTTCTTATAGATAGTGTGTTATTTGGTCTATTTTTGGGAATACGTAGCAGTGACCAAAATTCTGCCGTTCAAGGAGTTTCTTTAATAGGTTTTGTTACATCATTAATGCTCTCTGGTTTTATTTATCCTCTCAGTAATATCCCTTTTCCCATATCACTTGTACCTAACATTATTCCTGCACGCTACTACATGGAAATTACCCGTGATGCATTTGTACGAGGAATTGGTTGGAGAGGAACTTGGTTTAACTTATTAATGCTAGCTATATTTGGATTAATAATATTTAGAATCTGCCACAATATGTTGAAAAAAATGCAACTACCACAGTAGAAAATGTATGGTGTATTCAAGCAACGCTTAAGCACCACCATCATACGGTGCGTTAAGGCTAATTTTTCCTCTCTCTAGCGCTTAAATCCTGACATTTTTGTAACACGCCATACTCAGCTATTAACGGTTAATTATCATGCAAAAATATGAAATTTATCCTCAGAATATTTGACAACATATTTTGGACATTAGTCAAAAAAGAAATTAGTCAAATTCGGCGCAATCGTGCCTTAATGGTTATGCTGATTATTCCACCAACTTTACAGCTAATCCTATATGGATTTGTTCTCAATCCGGATGTTAAACACTTAAAATTAGGTGTTGTTGACTATGCTAACGTAACCGAAAGTTGGGAACTATTGCAGGCTATCACAGCAAATCATACCTTTGATTTAGAATCTGTATTAATTAGTGAAAAAGAGTTAAGCAATCAGGTAGAAGAAGGAAAACTAGATGTAGGTTTAATCATCCCGCCAGATTTCTACCGTAATTTAGCAACAAAATCAGCACCAATACAAATATTTATTGATGGAGTTAACGCCAACACAGCTGGTATTGCCAACGGCTATATTAATCAAATTATCCAAAAATATAATCATCAACGAGTTAGTTATCAAACTAATCTCCCAGTCACACCTCAATTTGTCTTTCTTTACAATCCAGGACTTACAAGTAGTTGGTTTTTTATCCCAGGAGTGATGGGTTTAGTGATGACATTAATATCCACATCTGTTTCTGCAATTACAGTTGTTAAGGAAAAAGATGTCGGGACTCTTGAACAGTTACTCATGACTCCGGCGGCGAATTGGGAGATATTACTAGCCAAGATATTCCCATTAAGTGTCCTATTAATGGGAGATATTTTATTGGCTCTGACTTTAGGCAGAATAGTATTTAATATTCCCTTTAATGGCAATTTCTGGCTATTTTTGGTGGCATCTGGTTTGTATGTATTAGTAGGAATTAGTTTAGGAATTTTGCTAGCTACTGTCTCGCGTTCACAACAACAAGTAGTCCTAATTTCCTTTTTTATTAATATACCACTTATTCAAACATCAGGAGCGATCGCACCTATTGAAGCCATGCCCCCTTTGTTTCAATTTCTATCTTTATTAAATCCCCTCCGGCATTATATATTTATTGTGCGTGGCATTTTATTAAAAGGGGTTGGTTTGGATGTAATTGGGCTCAATATTTTAGCTTTAATAGGATTTGTATTAGTTTTTCTAACTGTTGGCATCAGCAAGTTTCGCCGACAGTTGCTTTAAGTGGGCTAAACTTTCAGATTTATTACTTGTGAAAAATCTGGACAAAAGAATTCGCGGTCTAAATACAATCGTTTCATTAAACGTATTAAAACGCCATTTACCCAATAGTAAAATTTCTCTTTCTATATCAGAAAGGTTGCTATTACTCATGTTTCTCCTCAAATCGTTAAGTTCTTATCCATTTCAACACCTCCGGGTCTTTCTCATAGCGGTAGGTAAAGCCATCTTTAGCAGTAATAGACTTGCCTTGGCTAGCCTTGCTTCTGACGGTGTTAATACTAGAGTCTGATAATGCTTGCATTTCTTTATGAGAAAGCCCTACAATTTTGCCTATATCTGTCAATATTTCTGGTTGGGTTTTAGATTTATTATTGGGTGTAACATCTATTGTGATTTTGGGCTTTTCAGGAGCGTTTATGCCAATTTGTTTTCCTTTTTGCAACCGATAATCTTGTACACGAAGAAGTTGCCAACTTGAATCTTGTGACAATTCCAAAACCCATTGATGATAATTAAACAAACTTTCTCTATGTCCAACACTGATAAAAGTTGTTTTCGTTGATTGTAACTGTTGATATAAACTATCTTCGTTGTTTAAATCTAAAGCACTCGTTGCTTCATCTAAGATAGTAAAACTGGGATGTATAATTAATAGCCGTGCAAAAGCGAGGCGTTGTTGTTCTCCTAACGATAGTATATTTTCCCAAGGAACTTCAGCATCAAAGCCATCTACGCGGGTAAGTAAGTGTTGTAGGTTAACTTGTTGCAAAATGTGTTCAAGTTCGCGATCGCTCATTTTCCTGTCTATGTGAGGATAGAGCAATTGTTCGCGCAAAGTCCCTAAAATAATATAAGGTCGTTGCGGTAAGAATAATACTTCTTTTAGAGGAGGACGAACTAGACGGCCAGTTCCCGCATTCCACAAACCAGCGATCGCTCTCAATAAAGAACTTTTACCCCTACCACTAGGGCCAACAATCAATAACCCTTCGCCTGGCTCAACAGCAAATGACAAATTTTCAACAATCACCTGTTCATAATTTGGCGTTTGTAAAGTGACATTCTCAAAAGCTAAACGTTCTTCTTCTATAATTTTAATAGTACTCGCGTTTTCTGGTTGTTTACTAGCAGCCTGTAGTGCATCTGAAAACTCTGCTAAACGCTTTATATAACCAGAAAATCGTCCTGAAATGCCAAACTCAGATATTAGTTCTCCTAGAGCATTAGAAAACATAAAGCAAGCAAAACTAGCTTGGTTAATTTGCCCATAATCAATTTTATCCTGAAGAAATAAAGGTGTAAGAATAAACATTGAGAATACGCTAATAGCAGACTGATATGCTCTGCCAAAAGCGTCTTGTCCCCTCTCTAAATTTAGCCTGCGTTCGGCAGTTTTTAAAACATTATTAAATCGACGCTGGATTATATTTAATTCTTCATCTTCTCCCTGAAAAAAAGCGATTGATTCAGCGTGATTACGAACATGAGTTAAGCAATAGGCAAAATCTGCTTTAAATGCAAGTTCTTCTTGGTTAACTTTATTTATTGCTTGATTCAAGTAAACTGCTATTAGATTACCTATAATTGTATAAATAACTAAATATATTGCAATTTGTGAAGAAACTATCCAGAGGATTATCAAAGCACTGGCCATTTCTAAAGATTTTTCTAGTAAAGAAGATGAGAATCTCACGCCAATACTAGTAATGGGTTCTATTTCTTGGGATAAGCGTTGATCTGGATTATCTATATCAGATTTAAAATTGATTTTATAATAAGCTTGATTGCTTAAATATTTTTCTAAAACATGAATATTTAGCCATTTATACCAGTCAAGAATTATTTTTCTTCTGACATATCTCAAAAGAGTTACTAACAAGACCATCCCGACAATAATGAGACTAGACAGCCATAAAGTACTATTATATTTATCAAGGTCTCTCTGTTCAATAACGATATCAATTACATAGCGATTCCAGTAACTATTTGCAGCATTTGCACCGACAATTACAACTATTAATAATACTAAGACAATGAGCATTCCCCATGAGCGAATTACATCTGAAAAGGCTCTTCCTTCTGCTTTTGTTGGATACCAATAAGGTTGAGCAACTACTTTCACATCCTGCCAAAATTGAATCAAGGCTGAAAAAGGATTTGTTGTGTTTTGCTCACGCACAGATGGAGTTTGCATATTCTAAAAATGTAGCCGTTACTAATTACACTAAGAATTTTCAAATGGCCTTTGAGAATCAAGTTAGACTCAAAGGCCATTTTTCCTTTTAGAGAATGTCTGAAAACTTTTATAGTGTTGTATTCGAGATTTGTAGATCCCCATAAATTCCCCTTTTTAAGGAGGAATTTAATTAAATTTTCCCCCTTTTAAGGGGAGCCAGCGCTGTGAGTGGGTTTCCCGACTTGTACCCTACGGGGAACCAAGCTACGCTGTCAGCATTAAAGCAGGATAGCAACTGGCGTGGGGCTTGAGGGATAAAATCGAATGCACTAGTAGTTCGTCAAGTGAAATTGGCGGGGTAAAGGGGAAGGGGTAAAGGGTTTAAATCCCTTACCCTTTTCCCTTTCCCCTTTCCCCAGTCCTCACTTAGCATTTTTGGGTTGGCAGACTACTAGGTCAATGGTTCCTCATCAACAATTTCGACTGTTCTCGGAAAAGGGTCTTGGTCAGGCTCAGTAACGACTACTGGGCTAATATGATGTTTCAGTTTGAGTTTTAACTCATCTGAAATGGGCAATTCTTGAATTTCTTTGAGAAGAAATCTGATAGATTCAGTTTTGCTACGTTCTGTATAGATTAGCTTGAGAATGTTTTCAATTCCAAATCCCGCTATATATTCCCCTAGAATGGCTACCAGCCCAAGCAAGCCTAAACCTCCTAAGAGGCCTAAAGGCCCGCCCAGCGATGAAAGCATAGCGACAACGGCGGCGACATTACCTCCTGATGCACTCGTTGCGATCACGAAAAGTATACCAGGAAGGCCTAAACCAGAAATTTTTTTGACGAGTTCATCCATTGTACTTACCTACAATTTTTATAAAGTGAAAACATGACTAAGAAAGTCATTATTAATTTCTTTTGTGAAGAAATTAAAAATCTTGCATCTTGCACCAGTTAGTTGGTGCAAGATGTAAGAAATGTGAGTTAGCCCAACAAAAGACTACACAGTTCATCGATTTGTTGACTTTTGTTAGATATTAGTCGATGGGCTATAGCTTGTAACTGACGAGTATTTTGAAGTTTGGTATTATCTATTTCTTCTAATTCACTATCTAACAAGGTTTGAAAGCGATAATAAAAACTTTTAGCCTCTTTATCGCTAGGTTCAAACAACTGTTCTAATTCTCCAGCTACCACTTCACTACTACCATCAAACATAATATTTAAAAGCGGTCTTCCCCATTGCAAGAGTCCCCAATTTTTGACTTCTTTATAAGGGTAGACACTCGTCAGCGAACCTGTACCTAAAGAAACTACTAAAATATCTTCTGTATTGAGGATTTTTTGTGCTTTTCGTTTACTACTAATTTGTGCTTCTAAAATAGCTAAATGGGCTGGATTATTAGCAAATACTCCACCATCGATTAAAGTATAGGCGATGCCACTATTGTGGGGGTTTACAAGCCGATGAGGAGCAAAATAAGTCGGAGTGGCACTAGTTGCTAATGCTGCATCTAGTAGCGAAAAACCGCCACATAACTTCTGAAAATTCTTAGATTCTATTTGCTGTTTTTCTAGTTTGTTTGTAAAAAATATCGGAATTCGCTGCTCGATATCGTAACTCGTTACAAAAACTTCTTTAAGATTATTTTCTAGAGGAGTGTTACCAAAATATTGCCTGAAAATTTCTTCTTTGCTTTCAGAAGGATATTTTGGTTGGAGAAATATATCCTCTAATGGGCCAAGTAGTCTTTCAAACAACGGCTCATAAAATATTTCTACCCCATACTCAATAAATAGCTGTAGAAGAGCCTCAGCAGTGTATTCAGCTACTGGCAATTTATCAGATGCATCGGGACTTAATCGGGGTTTAGTTAGTCCAAGTGCTAAAATTCCGCCACTGGAAGTGCCAGTAATTAAATCAAACAAACTGAATATAGGCTTTTGTGTCCGCCGTTCAATTTCTGCTAAGAGTAATGCAGGAATAATGCCCCGAATACCGCCTCCATCAATGGAAAGTATTTTATATTTGGGACGGGCTTTTGTATTCATGGTTTCTGGCGATTCCTCCTGAGTTAATATTTGTGCTTGTTGGATATTGACGGGATCTTCAGCTTGGTCTGTTTTGGTTTCTTCATCATGTGGACTGAGAGCAATTGGGGTTGGAATAATCTCGGATTCTTCGGTGTTTGTTTCTGTCTGTTGAATTTCCTTTGCTTGGTCTTGGTCGTCGTTTACTAACGATACCGTTGCTGCTAATAAACTTGTGGTTAGTGGTGAGATATTTTCTTCAGGAATAACTGCTGTCTCAGTTTGGATCTCTTCTTTTATATCTTCTTGATTGAATGATTCTGCTGCAAATGGAACTGGATTTGATGATTGTGTTGCGAATGGAATTTCTGCTAAAGTCCAAATAGGATTACCACGAAAATTTCCTTGATAAGACTTTCCAGTTTGGTTTTTTACAGTTGTACCTTGTCCTTCGTCTAATTTCCAGTAAGCCACCAATCCTGATTCATCTCCGACTATTAGCCCACAACGATGAGTCTGGATTTGTACTTGAGTACAGGGATAATTCCAAACGCTGATATTTGCTAATTGTCCTTTGAAATAGACCTGTTTGTGTAACGTTGCTCCCAGAGTTATAGAACTTGTGGCTTTGTTTAAAGATGAACCTCTAAGAGAATCGCTATATTCACGATCGTCAAGATATACGGTTAGCTGACCACTATTAAAAACAATAGCAAAGAAGTGCCATTGCCCTATAGTTAGTTCTCCTTGTCCAAAGGTTTTGATACCCTTGCTAACACTTTCATCAATGTAGACATCTAGGCTTCCTGTTTCACTGATGCCGAATTCAAAGTTATCGCTGTATCTCTCTGAAGAACGTGAAAAAAATACATTGCGCGTCCCGTAGCTAGTGGCTTTATTTGTTAGTTCATGTGGATTTACCCATCCTGAAACCGTAAAAGCTGAACTCCCTTGAGCGAAAACACCGCCAATATCGTTTCTGCCAAAATCTATATAATCCTTTTCCCCATCAAATGTCAAAACTGTTTGTGTATTTACTAGGTTTATCACAAGGATCTAATCTCCAAATATCAATAATTTCGTAATTTTAAATAAGTAATTTAAGATTAATAAACTTAATAGTGAAATCTCACTAACACTTTTCAAAATAGAAGACAATACAAATATACAAGGCTCATCCCCTAATTTTTATTAGTCAGTAATACTTCTGCGATCGCCTGCGAAATGGGGTAGTGTGGTGAATATATCTCCAGCCAAAAAAATTCCCCGACTGGGTTAACTTCGAGGAATACATGGCGACCATCGGGGGTGACAATAATATCAATTGCTCCATAGTTTAAGCCAAAATAAGCCATCAGCTTGAGCAGTTTTTTCTCAATATCTTCTGGCAAGTCGTAAGGTTGCCAATTTTTAACTAAAGCTCTCCCCTCTTTGCGCCAGTCGTAAGTAGATCCTTCTAAGCTTTGAGAATCTACTGCGGCAGTAAATACGCGGTGTCCAACAATAGTTGTCCGCAACTCCAGCGCCTTGGGCACATTTTCTTGAAAGGTCATTGGACAAAAACACAGTCCTTCCATATTCTCCAGATCGTCATTTGTAACTGGAGTGGTAAACACAACATTTTCTCGCCCGCGATCGTCATAAATAGCAAAGGAAGAAAGCATCTTGGTAACTATACCTTGGCTACACTCTTGAGCAAATTGCTTGACTGCTTCTGGATTGTTTGAAGTCAGGGTACGTGGAGTTACAAGACCAATTTCTCGTGCAACTTGCAATTGTAGTTGCTTATTATTAGCCCGATCCACATTGGACATTTGATCGAAGTGGAATCCCTGAAGGCTGGCAATCATTCCCCTGACTGTGGCGCGACATTCATTAATTGACGCATCTCTATATTGCTTATTCATTGAGTCGGGGATTTTTTGTCCGTAGCGCATTCGCCGATACCAAACTGAGGAAACCTCACTCAAATCTAGCTTCTGTTCGCCATCAGTAATAATTACCCGTTCAGTATCACCGGAGTAAATATCTAGCTTGACTTCAGTGGGATATCTGTCTGTGTCAAACCGAAATGCTTTTTCTCCTCTAGCCTCAATTTCGTTGATGACTAGAGGAATGCTTTCGTTGTCTTTACTAAACGTGACTATTAATACGGTCATAAAAAGTATTAATTATGAAGTATGTAGACACCCTTTGGGTGGCTTGCCGCAGGCTAATATCAAATATTAAATTTTTGATCGTTCAATTCTTTGTTTGAAGTAGCGCATCTGCGATCGCACTTGCAATGGGTAAGTTTAAATCCTTTTCTAGCATTCCCCACTCCCCCAGAGGGTTGATTTCCAAAAAGACGTATTCCCCTGATGGTGTGACGATGAAATCTAACGCTCCAAACAACAGCCCAAATTTTCCCATAAAGGCTTTGAGACAACTAACTACTTCATCAGGAAGTTGGTGGTGTTGCCATGCGCCAACCTCAACACCAGGTTTACGCCAATCAACTTTGGCTGCTGCATACATATCTGCATTTAGCGCCCCCACAAATACATTCCCATTCACATACACCACCCGTAATTCATGTTGCTTTGGAATTTGCTCTTGAAAAACCATTGGGCAATAGCGCAGTGACTCGGCATCTTGTAAGTCTTCTTCCTTGACGATGCTGGTGTACAGAAAAAACGAAGAGTTAGCTTCCATACTGCGGGAAAGAGCAGTTAAAAGCTTGCTTACCATTTTGCCGTTGACTTGCCCGAAAAACTCTCGTGCTGCTTGGGCTTTGTTGGTAACAAGAGTCTGGGGAATAACAAAACCTACTTCAGACGCAATCCGTAGTTGACGCAGCTTGTTACTTGCATAATTTATCTGCTCTAAATTATCTACCCAACAAGCTCCCTTGAGACTGTCCCAAAAACCATCTAAAGTTGCTTGTGATTCTCTAACGCAAGCTTCTCGGAACTTTGGCGCTAATTCTTGACTCAGTTCTGGTTCCCAAATACGGCGCATCCATACAGCCCGCACCTGCTCTGTGCTGATAGAGTGGTTGTTAAATTCTATAGTGTGGTGGCTTTTAGACTTATCAAAATGTGCGGTTAATTGCACTTCTAGAGGAAATTTATCAGTATCTAGACGAAATGGTTGCACCCCTTTTTTTGATAAGGCTTCTGCCACTCTATCTATTGTGAAGAAATCACCACTGTGGGTGATTAATAAAACAACATCACGAGACAGGTGCATAAAATATATTGTTTTGATAATTTTAGGAGGTAGCTATTGAGGAATAGCAAAAAAATGCTTTCTATAACCCAAAAGTTTTTAAAAATTTAGGAGCTAAAAAAAGCAATTACCTCCATGTTATGGATAAGGTAACATAAGAGCGATCGCCTGCGGCGGGCGCTTTGCGCCATCGCATCTCTAAGAATAGTTTTCAGTTATTTGATAACTGCTATTCCATTAAACTATGATGAAGCCAGTTACAAGGCATCTTTCCGATCAAAAAGGTACTTTCAGATGTAGAAGAGTAAATAAATTATCTATCTTCCAAATCTGAAGGATACTTGTAAGTCCAAGGAACCTCTGTTCCTTCAGTAGCTTGCTCTTCCAAGAAACGCGCAAAAAATGGTATTGCTACGACATCCACTGTTTTGACTGTGTTTGTAGGCATAGAATTTCCCTTAAAGTAAATTGCCTTTTCAAGTAAAAATATATCATTAATTAAATATAATTTCAAGGTCAGTTAAGACAGTTAAGAAGTAATTGCTTTAAGGTAGTTAGGAAAGTTAATAAAGTTACGAAAGTTAAGAAAAAATTATTTAATACTTATCAAGTTAAATAATCAATATCATAGTAATTTTATTTGATTATTGAACAAGTAGGGATGGGTTCGCCGAGATCATAATTAGTAATTAATAGCATTTTTAAACCCGCTCCTACTCTTGGCTATTTCCTTTGCTGTTAACTTCTTTCATACATAATTATATTTAATAATAAACCAGATTCCTATACACACCAGTCATAAGTCATTAGTGAACAACAAAAACCCCAATTTTTAAAAAAGTCGGGGTTCTGAGCAAGGACGATTTTTACAAATCAAAATAGAAAACTATTCTTTCACAGGTGATAATTCAACAGACTGAACAGATTGTCTAACCGCTAAACTCTCAGCCATTTCAACACACTTGAGTTCTTGTCATAGCGGTACGTTAAGCCATCTCTAGTAGTAATAGAATCTCCTTTGCTTGCCTTACTTCTAATAGTGCTAATGGAATAGTTAGTTAATTCACTTATTTCCTTATGAGTGAGCTTTTCACTTGTGATTGTTTCTGTCAATATTTGAGATTGATTTTGCGACTCATTATTAGGCGCGCTTTGGATATTTATTGCTTTTTGATTTCGATAATCCTGCACAGTCACAAGTTGCCAACTGGAATCTTGTGAAAGTTCCAAAACCCATTGATGATAATCAAACAGGCTTTCCCGATGCCCAACACTGATAAATGTTGTTTTCGTCGATTGTAACTTTTGATATAAACTTCCTTCATTTTGCAAATCTAAAGCACTCGTTGCTTCATCCAATATAGTAAAGCTAGGATGAGTAATTAATAGTCGTGCAAAAGCCAAGCGTTGTTGTTCTCCTATCGATAATATATTCTCCCAAGGAACTTCTGTATCAAAGCCATCGACTCGACTCAGTAAGTTTTGTAGGTTGACCTGTTGCAAAACTTCTTTGAGTTCTGCATCAGTCATTTGACGACTGGTATTAGGATAGAGCAATTGTTCGCGCAAAGTTCCCAAAATTATGTAAGGACGTTGGGGTAAAAATAAAACTTCTTCTAACGGAGGTCGCACTAAACGGCCAGTTCCCGCATTCCACAAACCAGCGATCGCCCGCAATAAAGAACTTTTACCTCGACCACTTGGCCCAACAATCAATAAACCTTCTCCCGGTTGAACAGACAAGGACAAGTCTTCAACGATTACCTGTTCATAGTTAGGCGTTTGTAAGGTAACATTCTCAAAAGCAAGATGGTTTTCTTCTGCTATTTTAAGGATGCTTACATTCTCCGGTTGTTTGGTAACATCTTCTAACGCACTTGAAAACTCAGCTAAACGCTCAACGTAACTCGAAAAATTTCCAGAACTGCCAAATGCAGTTATTAGTTCTCCCAAAGCAGTAGCAAACATAAAGCTAGCTACACTAGCTTGTCCAACTTGTCCGAAATCAATTTCACCTTTAATATATAAAGGCGCAAGTATGAATAGCATAAAAAGTTCGATAGCAACCTGATATGCTCTGTTAAAAATGTCTCTATTTCTCTCCCAATCAATCTTGCGTTTAATGTTGGTTATCAACTTACTAAATCGACGCTCAATTATATTTAATTCTTGTTTTTCTCCTCTAAAAAAAGCTATCGATTCTGCGTGATTACGAACATGAGTTAGGCAGTAATTATAGTCAGCTTTAGATTCAATTTCCGCTTGATTAATACTATTTAATTCTTGATTTAAGTAGACAGCTATAAAATTACCCATAATCGTATAAATAATCAGAGCAATAGCAATCTGTTGGGAAATTGACCAGATAATTATTGCAAAAGTTATCATTTCCAGTACTTTTTCTAGGAAAGTAGCTGAAAAATTGAGGGCATTACTGGTAATTGGTTCAATTTCTTGGGATAAGCGTTGATCCGGGTTATCAATGTCAGTTTTAAAATTAATTTTATAATAAGCACGATTGCTTAAATATTTATCTAAAATTTGATTATTAAGCCATTTGTACCAATCAAGAGCGATTTGTTTTCTAACAAATCTAGAAAATCCTAATAAAAGCGTTACTAAGACAAGTCCAGCAGCATAAAAGTATATAATATTAACAAATTTAGAATAATCTTTTTCTTGAAGTATGATATCAACTATGTAGCGATTAATAAAACTATTAAAAGCAGTTACACCTACAAATGCGATGATTAGTAATATTAGGAGAATAAGCATTCCCCATGCGCGAATTACGTCTGAGAATGCTCTTTGTCCTGGCTTTGTTGGATACCAGTAAGGCCCAGCGATCGCTTTGGCATTTTCCCAGAATTGGATAAAATCTGAAAAAACATTCTTTGAGGGTTGAGCTTGAACAACTTGGGTTGGCATATTTGAGAAATAAATTAAAATCTTTTATCAACTTTAATACTTTTTAGTGTTGAATAATCAGTCATAAGTACCGAATGAGTAACCCCAATCAGCGCTAATTTTTAACTGATATTACCTAATTGTTGAGTGCGGCTCAAAGCGGCAAGCACTGCATTAGAAATAACAGTTCGCATACCACCTTTTTCTAACTCGTAAAGACCAGCAGCAGTCACTCCCCCAGGACTTGTTACCTTGTTTCGTAAAACTGCTGGATGTTCATGAGTCTGAAACATCAGTTCTACACTACCAGCAATCGTATGCAATGTTAGTTCTTGAGCTTGTGTCCGAGTTAAACCCATCTGAACACCAGCATCAATCATCGCTTCGATGTACAGAAACACAAATCCAGTCCCAGCGCTACTCAACGCCGTTGCCATATCAAGGTAATGTTCATTTTGGGTAGCAAATTCCTTACCTAATGCTTGTAAAATTATTTGGGTATGCGATCGCTGCATCTCTGTCACACTTGATGATGCACTCCACACTGTAGTCCCATGACCAACTTGTACTGCAATATTGGGCATTGTACGGACAACAGCAGGATGATTCAACCCTTGGCACAGAGATGAAATACTCGCTCCACTCACAATACTAATTACCAAAGCATTAGGTGGAATTTTATCCTTAAGCATACCCAGAACCTCTGTCAAAACCTGCGGCTTCACCGCCAATATCACAATAAATGCGCCAAGAACCGCTTCTATATTGGAGGTTGTAGTACGTACTCCATATTCCCTTTCTAAATGAAGACATCGTGCAGAAACTGGATCGCTGACTATAATTAGATCGGCTTTTGGAACAATTTTCGTTGATAACAATCTACTAATTATCATTTCGCCCATCGTGCCACCACCGATAAAGGCAATTTGTAAATCTTCGAGCATATCTTCTCCCTATTATCTAAGTCGTTTGATATATTGGCATTAAGATAGATTAGGTTGAATCACAGCTTTTAATACAGAGCCTTGCTCTACATCTGCCAGCGCTTGATTAATTTCTTGTAGTGTATATGAACGACTAATTATGCTTGACCAAGCAATATTTTTACTGGAATCACTATGACGTTTTAGTAATTCAATCATTCTATAAAAATGGCTGAAATCAATTCCCCAAGTCCCGCGAATATCAATATGTTTTAGATTAATCTCTAAGTGTGGATTGATGAGAATTTCACCCGTGTTTGTGTAATGCCCGACAATAACATAGCGACCTCCATTTCTGGTCATATTTAAGCCCTCTTTGACAGCAATAGGAATGCCTGTGGCTTCAATAGTGACATCAGCACCGTGTCCGTTAGTTAATTCCAAAACTCGCTCAATATGTTGTCGTGGATCATCAGCCCTAATTGCAAGGGTTTCATCTACACCGAAGGATTTTGCAACTACTAATCGGCTCTCAAATTTATCAATTACAATTACTTTGCCTGCACCTGAGAGCAAAGCTAGAATTGCCGCACTCAAACCCACAGGCCCGCAACCCTGCACCACGACGACATCACCAATTTGAATCTGCGCTCGGTCAATAGCGTGTAATGCAGTTGGCAAAGCGCATCCGCCAGCAATGAATTGCTTTGGTGAGACTTCTTCGGGTAAAGTGAGAACTTTAACTCCTGGTTTGAGGTAAATTAATTCAGACCAACCACCCAGCAACCCATCTTTGGCTGAGTAGGTGACACCATAAACTTTGCGTTGGGGACAGCGAGTGGATGCTTTGGCTACTAGACAATACCAGCAGTTGTAACAGGTTTCATGGACATCTAAAAAAGTAGCGATCGCTCCAGGCTGAATTAATTTACCATTGACATCACTAACTGCTCCACCTGTTTCCACCACACGACCAACTGAGAAGTGTCCAGGGATGATGGGATACGGTACTCCCTCTAAACGCCCATGTAGTAAATGTACATCAGTTCCACAAACCTCAGAATATAAGGTTTCAAGAATGATTCCACCCTTTTCTAGAATCGGGTCTGGTAATTGTTGGACTTCAACTGGTTGATTAGGTGCAGTCATCACAGCTGCTAAGGGCATGAATTACTCCTCACTATATTTACCAAATTGCTTCCTGCTGCTCACATTCAAGACCACAAAATAATTTCACCGTTAGGTAGTAATCCGATCGCAGAGGTGAAAGTCACACGTTGTCCATCCATCGGTTCAACAGTGTGATAGTTGCGTGTATTGAAAATGAACACATCTCCCACATAAGGTTGGAAAGCGATCGCGTCTGCATCTGCAATTACTGTATCACCATAGCCGTAGGAATCGAGTTTATATTGCTCATCTCCTGGTTGCCACTGGCGATCGTAAATGCGTGTTTGACCATGATTGTTTGGAGAAAATTTCAAGTACAAATTCCAAGAAAGTTGATAAATAACTGTACCAATTTCCCATTTTGATTGTTCTAATGGAGCATAATCAATATGAAGTTGAGTACCCTGCTCTATTTTTCTGATCAGTCCTGCATAATAACTACCATAGAGTGGTTCTGAAGCAATTCGTACAGTCGCGCCTGTACACTCTCGAATTTTCACCATCAAGCGTTCTAATGGATTAAAAGAGGCTGCCATAATGCAGTCTCTTAATTTAGTTGTGCGTTCTACTGCTTGAAAATAAGCTACTTTACTAATGCGATTATATTCAAAGACTGTGATACCAATTCGCTCAATCTTGGGATTGACATTTTGATAGCAATCAAAGTTGAACAATTCAGCTTGATTGACTAACATCTCACACTCTTGGGGTGTAGCAAATTCTTTTAGCCGAATTAAAGGAATTCGGTTTTCCAACAGCATTCTTAAAGACTCTGGAGTTAAGGGATACTCTTTCTTTTTGTCCCAAACCTTGGATTTAATCTGGTTAGAAGTAGCAGTCATAATACAATTCCTTACATTTAAATTTTAACTCAAATGAACTCACTTAATATCTACAGGATGTAGGTTAGATAAGAACTTCAGAGGGCGAATCTGATTATCAAATTCAGAGGATGTCTGAAAAGTATCAAATATTTGTTGATCCCCCCTAACCCCCCTTAAAAAAGGGGGGAATAAGATTCTTAAAGTCCCCCTTTTTAAGGGGGATTTAGGGGGATCTCGAAGGGTTAGGTGTATACAAAAAAAACTTTTCAGACATCCTCTCAGGTTTATATCCATCACCTCTAACTTCTTCTGCTTGCTCAATACAAGCTTTCAACTGTTCCGCTAAGACCTGAACGTGGGGCAGATTCATCATCGTCACATGATTACCTGGGACAAAATGGACATCCACTGGTTCGGCAGAAAACTTCCTCCAGCCCCAGTGCAAATCTTGCAAAATATCAGAAAGTACTTCACCATTAGATTCATCAACCTTGACGATATTCTCCTTGGCGCGTAAGAGAGTAATTTTGGTTGGATAAATCTCTTGTGGTACATAATTCACTACAGCGTTAGCTTTGAGCAGTTGCACCATATTATTAAGCTGCGTAATTTCATCGTCAGGAGGTAAGATATCAGCATTTTTTAACCTTTCTAGAACGTATTTAAGCTGATCTTCCCAAACCATAGATTGAAGAGTATCAACAGAACAATCCATCTTTTTCCCATAAACAACTTCGATTGTGTCTGCTAATTCAGCCAACCATTTAGTATTATCCAAATCAAAAGCTGATAGATTTTTCTGATGAAATGGTGCTGTAGTATCAAGAATGGCAACTAAAGCAACCTTATGACCTTTACGAAGTAACTGCTGCGCCATTTCAAAGGCTAATTTACCGCCAAAAGAATGCCCTGCTAAAAAATACGGCCCCTGTGGTTGAACAACTAAGAGTTCTTGAATATAACGGGCGGCTACATCCTCAACTTGGGTAATTAGTTCTCCTGCTTCACCAGGAGCAATTGCTTGGAAACTGTAAAATGGTTGGTCTGAACCCAGACAACGGGCTAAATCATACAAGTAAAAGGGATAGCCCGCAGCCCCTGGAAGACAAAACAAAGGTGGCTTAGAACCGTGCGCCTGAAGTATTACCAAGGGAGATCCACTCTTAGAATCTGAATCGAATGGTACAATAGTTGCCAATTGTTCAATAGTTGGATTTTGGTAAAGGCTGGCGATCGCAATATCTTTACCAAACTGCTTTTTAATTTGAGCCATTAAGTAAGGAGTTAAAAGAGAGTGACCACCGAGGTCAAAGAAGTTATCTTTTACTCCCACCTTGTCAACTTTCAAAATTCTTGACCAGATTTGCGTTAGTTCCAGTTCTACTTGGTTGCGTGGAGCAACATATTTGTCTGAATTACTGCTGTGTAAATCCGGTGCAGGCAATGCACGGCGGTCTACTTTGCCGCTAGGAGTGAGTGGCATCTCTTCCAACATCACAAAAGTGCTTGGCACCATGTATTCTGGTAGCTTTGCTTTCATGAATTGCCGCAGTTCGCTGATTGTGGGTATACAGTGCTGATGTGCTACCACGTAAGCAACTAGGCGTTTATCCCCCGGAGTGTCTTCGCGGGCAATGATACAACATCCCTCCACATCTCCATGCTGGCTCAGTACTGCTTCAACTTCTCCCAATTCAATGCGGAAGCCTCGCACCTTAACCTGATTGTCAATACGTCCCAGGTATTCGATGTTGCCATCTGGTAAATAGCGGGCTAAATCCCCTGTTTTGTAGAGGCGTGAATCAGGGTCAGTGCTAAAGGGATTGGGGATAAATCTCTGTTGTGTTAACTCTGGTCGATTGAGATAGCCTCGCGCCAAAGAGACACCACCAATGTGCAATTCTCCTGCTACATCCACGGGTACAGGCTGTAGGTACTTATCCAGGATGTAAATTTGCGTGTTAGCAATGGGACGACCAATCGGAGGCAGTAGCGGCCAAGTCTCTACTGAGTTATTTAGAGTAAAAGTGATAATTACATGGCTTTCCGATGGCCCGTAATGATTGTGCAAAGTACAATCATTTAATTTGCTTAACCATTGAGAAATCGCGGGAGTCATCTGCAACTGTTCCCCAGCAGTAATGATTTCCCGCAGATGACTATTAACTAATTCACCACCAATAGCAACTTCAGCTAGTTGCTGTAAAGCAACAAAGGGAACAAACAGTCTCTCAATTGCTTTTTGTTGGAGAAAACCTAACAAAGCTGAGGTATCTCGGCGCAATTCCTCCGTAATTAAGAACAATGTGCCTCCCGAAAACCAGGTAGTAAATATTTCTTGGAAGGAGACATCAAAGCTAATAGGAGCAAATTGCAGCGTTTTTGCTCCAGTGGAAATTGTATTATTTTGCAGTTGCCACAGAATCAGATTGCAAAGAGCAAGCTGATTCAAGGCTACACCTTTAGGCTTACCTGTAGAACCAGAGGTATAAATTACATAAGCTAAGTTATTAGTTTGTACACCAGAGATAAGATTGTCCTGACTCAACTGAGAAATCATCTGCCAGTCAGTATCCAAAAAGACTTGGCTTGCTTGATGCTGAGGTAATCTGTCGAGGAGTGAATGTTGGGTTAGCAACACTGAAACTTGAGCATCTTCTAACATGAAAGCCAAACGCTCTTGAGGGTAGTTTGGATCGAGTGGCACATAAGCTCCACCAGCTTTGAGAATGCCAAGTAGTCCTACTACCATCTGTAGCGATCGCTCTACACAAATGCCTACCAGCACATCTGCGGATACTCCTAAAGACTTCAGGTAGTGCGCCAACTGGTTAGCACGGCAGTTTAACTGCTGGTAAGTGAGTTGTTGATTTACTCTCCGAGAAGCCTCGCTGCGCTCGTCTACAAACTCCACCGCCACTGCATTGGGTGTACGCTCAACTTGTTCCTCAAACAACTGATGGATAGATTTATCACGGGGATAATCCGTCAGAGTATTGTTCCATTCAACTAATAACTGCTGTTGCTCTGTCTGTGACAGCAGAGGCAATTGCGAAATCCGCTCCTCTGGGTTAGCAACAATTCCAGAGAGCAATGTCACAAAATGTCCAGTCATCCGTTCAATTGTGCTGGCATCAAATAAGTCAGTGTTATATTCCCATACACCCGCCAGTCCATTACCAGTGTTCTGTATTGATAAAAACAAATCAAACTTGGCAGTTGCGCTTTCTACTGGCAAAGAACTGATAGTTAAATCAGTAAGCTCTATCTCAGACATAGGCACATTCTGGAGGGCAAACATGACTTGGAAAAGTGGTGTATGGCTGAGATCGCGTTCTGGCTGCAATACTTCTACTAGCATTTCAAAAGGTAAGTCCTGATGAGCATAAGCATCTATTGCCATCAATCGAACGCGACCAAGTAATTCGTTAAAGCTGCGATCGCCTGATAAGTCAGTACGTAACACTAAAGTATTGACAAAAAAGCCAATTAACCCTTCAATTTCATTACGATTACGGTTTGCAATGGGAGATCCCACCAAAATATCTTCCGTACCTGTGTAGCGGTAAAGCAGCGTATCAAACGCTGCCAACAACGTCATAAAGAGAGTACAACCTTGCTCCTGGCTCAATTTTGTCAGCTTATTGCTTAACTCAACTGAGAGTGCAAACTCTTGATGTCCACCAGCGAAAGTCTGCACAGATCCTCTGGGTCGATCTGTTGGTAGGGACAACAAGGCTGGTGCAGCTTTTAGTTGTTGTTGCCAGTACGAGATTTGAGTTTGCAGTACCTCCCCTTGCAACCAATTTCTTTGCCAAATGGCAAAATCTGCGTACTGAATCGAAAGTGGTGTTAAAGGTAACAGTTCACCTTGAGAGTAAGCGTTGTACAGTGCTGCTAGTTCTTGGATAAACACACCCATTGACCAGGCATCAGAGACAATATGGTGCATACATACACTCAAAACGTGTTCTGTCTCGGACAGCACAATTAATGTTGCCCTAACTAATGCTTGGTTTGTTAAGTCAAACGGTTGATTAGCTTGTTGTTGCGCTAATTGCTGTGTAGCAATTTCTTGTTCAGTTGTTGATAAATGCTTCAAGTCAACAACTGAAACTGTCCAATTCGTTTGTGTTTGAATAAGTTGAGAAGGTTTGCCATCAACTATCACAAAGTTGGTGCGTAAGGCTTCGTGGCGATTAATAATTTCATACAAGCTTTGTTCTAAGGCAACTTGATTAAGTGTTCCGACTAGACGCAAAGCCATAGGAATGTTGTATATGGCATTGTTCGGCTCGAACTGGTCTAAAAACCAAAAACGCTGTTGAGCATAAGACAGTGGTAATTCTGCATTCTTTACCCTTGGTAAGATGGGTGGAGAAACCAATTCTAAGTCTTGTTGCTGCAATTGCTCAATCGAACGCGCTAATTCGGCAACTGTTGTTCTGGCAAAGAACTCACGCAATGGTAGTTCCACTTTGAAAATGTTGCGGATACGTGAAACTAATTGCGTTGCTAGCAGTGAGTGTCCCCCAAGTTCAAAGAAGTTGTCATATATGCCTACTTGGTCTACTTTCAGTGCTTGTGTCCAAATTTGCGTCAGGATTTCTTCAATTGGGCTACGCGGGGCGACAAAACTTATTTCCAGTCCCTCACGAGAGTCTGGCGCTTTCAATGCGCGACGGTCTACCTTGCCGTTGGGAGTCAGAGGTAAAGACTCTAGCATCACAAAAGCATGAGGTATCATGTATTGTGGCAGTTGACTAGAAAGAAACGATCGCAACTGGCTGATTGTAGGTGGATGCTGTTTATGTCCTACCACGTAGGCGACTAAGCGTTTATCACCTGGATGATCTTTACGAGCAATAACACAAGCTGCCTGCACATCGCTATGTTGGTTCAGTAATTCTTCAATTTCTCCCAACTCGATACGGAAGCCCCGAATTTTTACCTGATTGTCGATGCGTCCCAGGTATTCAATATTGCCATCTGGTAAATAGCGTGCTAAATCTCCGGTTTTATAAAGTCGGGGACTGGGGACTGGGAATTGGGGATTAGGAAGAATTTCTGCTCCTCTGCTCCTCTGCTCCCCTGCTCCTCTGCCCCCCTGCTCTCCTGCTCCCCTAAACGGGTTGGGAATAAATTTTTCTTTTGTCAACTCTGGACGATTAAGGTAGCCTCGTGCCAACCCCAAACCACCAATATGCAATTCACCTGCTACACCAATCGGTACTGGTTGCAGATATTCATCTAAAATATAAACCTGGACGTTAGCGATCGCCTTACCAATAGATATTTTATTGTCATCTTCAGTGCATTTTGCGATTGTGGCACAGACACTAGCTTCTGTTGGTCCGTAGGCATTGAAGAAGTTTCTGCCAGTAGACCATTGTCTGATTAATTCAGCTGAACTTGCTTCTCCCGCTACAATTATTGTTTGCAGTGCCGACAGTTCCGACCCAGGCATAACTGCTAACGCCGATGGTGGTAGGGTGATATGGGTAATGCTGCGATCGCTCAATTGCTCAATTAATGGCTTCCCTGGTAGTAGAGAGTCTTTTGTTCCCAGATACAGCGTTGCACCTGAACCCAAAGCCATCAAAATTTCTGAGATGGAAGCATCAAAACTGAAGGAGGCAAACTGGAGAACGCGACTATCCGAAGTCAAGCCAAAAGTTTGAATCTGAGCTTGAGCTAGGTTGCATAATCCCTTATGCTCAACCATCACACCTTTAGGTTTACCTGTTGAACCAGAAGTGTAAATCAGATTAGCTAGATGAAAAGCTTTGACTTCAGTTGTTGGATTATCTTGATTATTTTGGGCAATTTGTTCCCAGGTTTCATCTAAACAGATAAGTTTTGCTTGATGCTCAGGAAGTCTTTCAAGAAGTCGCTGTTGAGTCAACAGTATAGAAACTTGAGCATCTTCTAACATGAAAGCCAAACGCTCAGTAGGATACTCTGGATCAAGTGGTAGGTATGCTCCGCCTGCCTTGAGAATCCCCAACAGTCCCACTACCATTTCTATTGAGCGTTCCACACAAATACCCACCAGCGTATCTGGTTTTATACCCAAAGACTGCAAGTAATGAGCTAAATGATTAGCGCAACAATTCAATTGGCGGTAAGTCAGTTGTTGATTTTCAAATACTACAGCTATAGCATCAGGTGTAAGCTCTACCTGCTCCTCAAACAACTGATGAATACACTTATCAACAGGATAATCTGCTTGAGTATCGTTCCATTCAACTAATAACTGCTGTTGCTCTGTCTGTGACAGCAAAGGCAATTGCGAAATCCGTTCCTCTGGGTTAGCAATAATACCTGAGAGTAATGTCACAAAATGCCCACTCATCCGCTCAATTGTGCTGGCATCAAATAAGTCAGTGTTATATTCCCATATCCCCACTAGTCCAGCAGCTGAGTTGTGCATTGATAAAGTTAAATCAAACTTAGCAATTGTGCTTTGGGGTGGCAAAGAACTGATAGTTAAGCCAGCAAGTTCTACTCCAGACATGGGCGTATTCTGAAGTACAAACATCACCTGGAATAGTGGTGGATGGCTGAGATCCCGTTCTGGTTGTAATGCCTCAACTAGCATTTCAAATGGCAACTCTTGATGAGAGTATGCTCCTAGAGCTATTTGCCGAACGCGAGAGAGTAATTCGCTAAAACTGGGGTTGCCTGATAAGTCAGTACGCAACACTAAAGTATTGACAAAAAAGCCAATTAACCCTTCAATTTCGCTGTGTTCGCGGTTTGCGATCGCAGACCCTACCAAAATGTCTAATTGTCCTGTGTAGCGGTAAAGTAGGGTATCAAAGGCTGCCAATAACGTCATGAACAAAGTCACCCCTTGTTTCTGGCTCAGTTGTGTCAGCTGATTACTTAACTCAACTGAGAGGGCAAACTCTTGAATTGCGCCAGCGAAAGTCTGTACAGCAGGTCTTGGTCGGTCTGTAGGTAGGGACAACAAGGCTGGTGCATCTTTTAGCTGTTGTTGCCAGTACGAGATTTGATTTTGTAGTACCTCTCCTTGCAACCACTCTCTTTGCCAAATGCCAAAATCTGCGTACTGAATCGGCAGTGGTGTTAAAGGTGACGGTTCCCCTTGAGAATAAGCGTTGTATAGTGCTGCTAGTTCTTGGACAAATACACCCAATGACCAGGCATCAGAGACAATATGGTGCATACACAGTAACAATATGTGTTCTGTCTTAGACAGCACAATTAATGTCGCTCTGATTAATGCTCCCTCTGCCAAGTCAAAAGGCTGAATCGCTTGTTGTTGCACCAGTTGCTGTGTAGTGATTTCTTGTTGGCTTGGTGGCAGATGTTCGCACTCAACAACTGAAACTGTCCAATTAATTTGTGTTTGAATAATTTGAGAAGGTTTTCCATCAACCGTAATGAAATTAGTGCGTAACGCTTCATGGCGATCGATAATTTCTTGAAAGCTTTGTTCTAAGGCAGCCCGATTGAGATTTCCCACTAGACGCAAAGCTAAAGGGATGTTGTATATAGCACTGTTCGGCTCTAACTGGTCTAAAAACCACAAACGCTGTTGAGCATAAGATAGGGGTAATTCTTCAGTCATCATCTTTTGCTCCTTGGTAGAATGCGTGGAACAGTTAGGTCTAAGTTTTGTTGCTGTAACTTGCCGATTAATGGCGCTAATTCAACGATGGTCGGGGCATTAAACAATTCGTGTAAAGGGAGTTGGACTTTAAAGCGATCGCGGATGCGTGAAAGTACTTGTGTTGCTAGTAGCGAGTGTCCCCCAAGTTCAAAGAAGTTATCGTGTATGCCTACTTGCTCTACTTTCAGCACTTGTGACCAAATTTGTGCCAGTATTTCTTCAATCGGAGTGCGCGGGGCTACATATTTTTCTGTGCCTTCACTATGTAAATCTGGTGCAGGTAGGGCGCGACGGTCTACTTTGCCGTTGGGAGTGAGTGGCATTGATTCCAACATCACAAAAGCGTTTGGCACCATGTAGTCTGGTAGCTTTGCTTTCAGAAATTGCCGTAGTTCATTGATTGTAGGTGTACAGTGCTGATGCAGAACCACGTAGGCAACTAAGCGTTTATCACCTGGGGTATCTTCACGGGCAGTGACTACAGATGCCTGCACATCATCATGTTGGTTGAGTAATGCCTCAATTTCTCCCAACTCGATGCGGAAACCGCGAATTTTTATTTGGTTGTCAATGCGTCCCAGGTATTCAAGATTACCATCAGGCAACCATCTGGCTAAATCGCCAGTTTTGTAGATTCGTTCTTTTTTACCAAATAAATCGAGTTCGATGAATTTTTCAGCTGTGAGTTCGGGACGGTTGAGATAGCCACGGGCTAAACCAGCACCTGCAATACAAAGTTCCCCAGGAATGCCGACAGGTAGGAGTTGGTTTTGGTTGTCTAAAATGTAAATACGTACATTGGCAATTGGCTGTCCGATTAATAAATCACTCGCCAGATCCCTTTTTCCAGTTGCTTCGTAGACACAACACCCGACAACCGCTTCTGTCGGCCCATATTCGTTAATCAAGCGGGTATCAGGAGCATGAGTCAACCAGGGAATTATTTGGTTAGCGTGTAATGCCTCACCGCCTAAAACAAAGGCATTGACCCGATTCGGCATGGTCTCAGGCTCAATTTGCTGATTCAGGATTTCCAGATGCGAAGGTGTGATTTTGACCAGGGATAGATGATTATTTTGTTTAACAATGTCTGCTAGAAGCTGCAACTCTTGTTTTTCTCTTACCAAGATTGTGGTACGCCCACAAATTAGCGGCAGGTACAGTGATGTAATGGTTGCATCAAAGCTCAGAGAAGACTGCACAGGCGTACCTTGTCCTTGTGCTACTGCGTAGTAGTCTTTAGCCCAATGTAAATAATTACTTAAACCTCGGTGCGGTAGTTGTACCCCTTTGGGTTGCCCTGTAGAGCCTGATGTGTAGATTACATAAGCTAAATCATCAGGTTGACTTTGCCGACTGGGGTTCTCTGTAGATTGGTTGGCAAAGTTATCGCGATCTAAATACAGTATCGAAGGGGATTGCGGAAAAGTTTCTTTATTCCCAGTCCCTGATCCCCAATCCCCAGCCCCCAATTTAAGTTGACTATGGGTGAGCAAAACCTTTGCCCCACAATCTTGCAGTATGAAACGAATCCGCTCTTGTGGGTAGTTCGGGTCAATTGGCACATAAGCCCCACCCGCCTTAAGAATGCCTAACAATCCCACCACCATTTCTATTGAGCGTTCCACACAAATACCCACAAGCACGTCTGCGGATACTCCCAAAGACTTGAGGTAGTGCGCCAACTGGTTAGCGCGACTATTCAACTGCTGGTAAGTGAGTTGTTGATTTTCAAATACAACTGCTACTGCATCGGGTGTGCTATCAACCTGCTCCTCAAACAACTGATGGATGCACTTATCAAGGGGATAATCTGCCTGAGTATCGTTCCATTCCACTAATAATTGATGCTGTTCGACTTCTGTCAGCAGGGGCAATTGTGAGATTTGCTGTTCTGGGTTAGCAACAATTCCTTCGAGCAATGTCACAAAATGCCCACTCATCCGCTCAATTGTGCTGGCATCAAATAAGTCAGTGTTATATTCCCATACACCCACCAGTCCATTACCAGTGTTCTGCATTAGTAAGGTAAGATCAAACTTGGCAGTTATGCTTTCTGCCATCAATGGAGTGACACTCAATCCAGCCAACTCTACTTCAGACAAAGGCACATTCTGGAGGGCAAACATCACTTGGAACAATGGTGTATGACTGAGGTCTCTTTGTGGTTGCAATGCTTCCACCAGCATTTCAAAAGGCAAATTCTGATAAGTGTATGCCTCCATTGCCATTTCTCGAACGCGAGTGAGTAATTCACTAAAGCTCGGATTACCTGCCAAGTTGGTACGCATAACTAAGGTATTGACAAAAAAGCCAATCAACCCTTCTATCTCACTGCGATCGCGGTTAGCAATTGGCGAACCCACCAAAATATCTTCCGTACCTGTGTAGCGGTAAAGTAGCGTATCAAACGCTGCCAACAACGTCATAAAGAGAGTACAACCTTGCTCCTGGCTCAGTTTTGTCAGCTTATTGCTTAACTCAACTGAGAGTGCAAACTCTTGATGTCCACCCGCGAAAGTCTGCACAGATCCTCTGGGTCGATCTGTTGGTAGGGACAACAAGGCTGGTGCATCTTTGAGTTGCTGTTGCCAGTAACTCAGTTGGCTTTGCAGTACGTCTCCTTGCAACCATTGTCTTTGCCACAGTGCAAAATCTGCATACTGAATCGGCAGTGGTGCTAAAGGTGACGTTTGAGCTTGAGAACAAGCGTTGTACAGTGCTGCCAGTTCTTGAAGAAACACACTCATTGACCAACCATCAGAGACAATATGGTGCATACACACTAACAAGATGTGTTTTGTCTCGGACAGGACTACTAATGTCGCCCTAACTAATGCTTGATTTGCCAGATCAAAAGGCTGAATCGCTTGTTGTTGCGCTAATTGCTGTGTAGCGATTTCTTGTTCAGTTGTTGATAAATGCTTTAAGCCAACAACTGAAACTTTCCAATTCGTTTGTGTTTGAATAATTTGAGAAGGTTTTCCATTAACGGTTACAAAATTGGTGCGTAAGGCTTCGTGGCGATTAATGATTTCATACAAGCTTTGTTCTAAAGCAACTTGATTAAGTGTTCCAACTAGACGCAAAGCCATAGGAATGTTGTATATGGCACTGTTTGGCTCGAACTGGTCTAAAAACCAAAGACGCTGTTGAGCATAAGACAGTGGTAATTCTGCATTCTCTGCCCTTGGTAAGATGGGTGGAGAAACTAATTCTAAGTCTTGTTGCTGAAATTGCTCAATCGAACGCGCCAATTCAAAAACTGTTGCTGAGGTAAACAATTCACGCAATGGTAGTTCCACTTTGAACCAGGTGCGGATACGTGAAACCAGTTGTGTTGCTAGTAGTGAGTGTCCTCCAAGTTCAAAGAAATTATCATATATGCCTACAAGCTCTAGTTTCAGCACTTGCGCCCAAAGGAGTGCCAGCATCTCCTCAATGGGTGTGCGTGGGGCGACATATTTTTCTAGTATTGTGGTGTCTAAGTCTGGTTTTGGTAGGGCGCGGCGGTCTACTTTGCCGTTGGGAGTCAGGGGTAAGGATTCCAAGATGACAAAAGCACTTGGCACCATGTACTCTGGCAACTTTGCTTTGAGGAATTGCCGTAGTTCGCTGATTGCGGGTTTACAGTCCTGATGTGCTACCAAGTAAGCAACTAAACGTTTATCACCAGGATTATCTTGACGAGCAATAACACAAGATGCTTGCACATCCTCATGTTGGCTCAGGACTGCTTCTATTTCTCCCAACTCAATGCGGAAACCACGTATTTTTACTTGATTGTCAATTCGTCCCAGGTATTCGATGTTGCCGTCTGGTAAGTAGCGGGCTAAATCCCCTGTTTTGTAGAGGCGATCAGAATTAAAGGTTTCCCCTCTGCTCCCCTGCTCCTCTGCTCCTCTGCTTCTCTTGAAGGGGTTAGAGATAAATTTCTCTTGTGTCAATTGGGGGCGGTTGAGGTAGCCTTTTGCTAAACCTAAACCACCGATATGCAATTCTCCTGCTACACCTACAGGAACTGGTTGTAAGTGTGAATCTAAAATGTAAAACTGAGTGTTAGCTATGGGACGACCAATGGGTGCGATCGCGCGGAGCGCAGCACCAGAGGCGATCGCACTTCTAGCTTCTAGTTGCGTTGACTCATTCCTAAGTTGGCAAATACTCGACCAAATTGTTGTTTCTGTCGGCCCATAGAGATTCCATACTTGGGCACCAGTTTCTAGTAATTGATGGGCTAATTGAGGTGGTAAGGCTTCTCCCCCACACAAGAGTTTCATTCCCAACTGTTGAGTAGATAAGCCGGAAGCTACCAGCATTTGCCAAGTCGCTGGAGTCGCTTGCATCACCGTTGTGCTTGAGTGCTGTAACTCTAGTAACAGCCTAGCGCCATCACTGGCGACTTCACGCCCAACTACTACTACCTTTGCTCCTACTATGAGTGGCAGATATAGTTCCAAAGCCGCAATGTCAAAGGATATGGTAGTAACGGCACAGAAAGTATCAGAGTCAGTTAATCCTGGACAATGACTCATGGAAGCTAAAAAGTTGACTACACAGTTGTGGCTAACTTGAACTCCTTTTGGCTGGCCTGTGGAACCTGAAGTATAAATTACATAAGCCAAGTTTTCTGGTTTGCTGCCAGTGAGTGGATTTTCTCGACTGTGTTGCTCAATGAGTTGGCGATCGCTATCCAAACATACTACCTGTGCGGTATGCTCTGGCAAAGATTCCAATAATGATTGCTGAGTTAACAACACTGGCAGCGCCGCATCATCTAATATGAAACTCAAACGTTGTTGGGGATAGTCTGGGTCAAGTGGCACATAAGCCCCACCCGCCTTGAGGATGCCCAGTAATCCCACAACCATTTCTATGGAGCGCTCCACACAAATACCCACCAGCACATCTGCGGACACTCCCAAAGACTGCAAGTAATTTGCCAACTGGTTAGCGCGACAGTTTAATTGGTAATAAGTAAGTTGTTGGTTTTCAAATATAACCGCTACAGCATCGGGGGTGCGCTGAACTTGCTCCTCAAATAACTGATAGATGCACAAATCTTGTGGATAATCTACTCCTGTATCGTTCCACTCCACTAATAATTGATGCTGTTCAACTTCTGTCAGCAGGGGCAATTGTGAGATTTGCTGTTCTGGGTTAGCAATAATACCTTCAAGCAATGCCACAAAATGGCCCGTCATGCGCTCAATTGTGCTGGCATCAAATAAGTCAGTGTTATATTCCCATACACCCACCAGTCCATCAGCAGTATTCTGCATGAATAAATTTAAATCAAACTTGGCAGTTCTGCTTTCTGGCATCAATGGAGTGACACGTAACCCAACCAACTCTACTCCAGACAAAGGCACATTCTGAAGTGCAAACATGACTTGGAACAATGGTGTATGACTGAGGTCTCTTTGTGGTTGCAATGCTTCCACCAGCATTTCAAAAGGCAAATTTTGATAAGTGTATGCCTCCATTGCCATTTCTCGAACACGAGTCAGTAATTCACTAAAGCTCGGATTACCTGCCAAGTTAGTACGCATCACTAAGGTGTTGACAAAAAAGCCAATCAACCCTTCTATCTCACTGCGATCGCGGTTGGCAATGGGAGATCCCACCAAAATGTCTTCTGTACCTGTGTAGCGATAAAGCAGAGTATCATAAGCTGCCAACAGCGTCATAAACAAGGTTACTCCTTGCTTTTGACTTAGTTGTATCAATCCTTGAGTGAGCTTCTGTGAGAGTGCAAACTCTTGATGTGCGCCAGCGAAAGTCTGCACAGCAGGTCTTGGTCGGTCTGTGGGTAGGGACAACAAGGCTGGTGCATCTTTGAGTTGCTGTTGCCAGTAATTCAGTTGGCTTTGTAATACGCCTCCTTGCAACCATTGTCTTTGCCACAGTGCAAAATCTGCATACTGAATCGGCAGTGGTGCTAAAGGTGTACCCCTTCGGGGAAGCAAGCTACGCGTAGCGTCTCGTAGAGACGGTTGAGCTTGAGAGTAAGCGTTGTACAGTGCTGCTAGTTCTTGAAGAAACACACCCATTGACCAGCCATCAGAGACAATATGGTGCATACACACTAACAAGATGTGTTCTGTCTCGGACAGCACTAGTAATGTCGCCCTAACTAATACTTGATTTGCCAGGTCAAAAGGCTCAATAGCTTGTTGTCGCACTAATTGCTGTGTAGCGATTTCTTGTTCAGTTGTTGATAAATGTTTTAAGCCAACAACTGAAACTGTCCAATTCGTTTGTGTTTGAATAATTTGAGAAGGTTTTCCATTAACGGTTACAAAATTGGTGCGTAATGCTTCGTGGCGAGCAATAATTTCATGCAAGCTCTGTTCTAGGGCAACTTGATTAAGAGTTCCGACTAGACGTAAAGCTAAAGGGATGTTGTATAAGGCACTGTTAGGCTCGAACTGGTCTAAAAACCACAGACGCTGTTGAGCATAAGACAGTAGTAATTGAGCATTCTCTGCCCTTTGTGTGATGAATGGTGTAGAAAGTTCTAAGTCCTGTTGCTGCAATCGCCCAATCGATTGCGCCAATTCGACAACTGTTGCTGAGGCAAACAATTCACGCAATGGTAGTTCCACTTTGAACCAGGTGCGGATACGTGAAACCAGTTGTGTTGCTAGTAGTGAGTGTCCTCCAAGTTCAAAGAAATTATCATATATGCCTACAAGCTCTAGTTTCAGCACTTGCGCCCAAAGGAGTGCCAGCATCTCCTCAATGGGTGTGCGTGGGGCGACATATTTTTCTAGTATTGTGGTGTCTAAGTCTGGTTTTGGTAGGGCGCGGCGGTCTACTTTGCCATTTGGAGTCAGGGGTAAGGATTTCAAGATTACAAAAGCACTTGGCACCATGTAGTCTGGCAACTTTGCTTTGAGGATTTGCCGTAGTTCGCTGATTGCGGGTTTACAATCCTGATGTGCTACCACGTAGGCGACTAAACGTTTATCACCAGGAGTATCCTCACGGGCGATGACACAAGATAACTGCACATCACTATGTTGGCTCAATACTGCTTCAATTTCGCTCAACTCGATGCGGAAACCACGTATTTTTACTTGATTGTCAATTCGTCCCAGGTATTCAATTGTGCCATCTGGTAAATAGCGGGCTAAATCCCCTGTTTTGTAGAGCCGATTAGAATTAAAGGTTTCCCCTCTGCTCCTCTGCTCCCCTGCTCCTCTGCTTCTTTTGAAGGGGTTAGAGATAAATTTCTCTTGTGTCAATTGTGGGCGGTTAAGGTAGCCTCTTGCTAATCCTGCACCACCAATATGCAATTCTCCTGGTACACCTACAGGTACTGGCTGTAAATAAGAGTCCAATATATAGATTTCAACATTGGCTATAGGGCGACCGATGGGTGGTGAGATATTATTATCCCGGCCATTAGAAACTACTAGTCCTGAAGTTGAGACAACAGTATTTTCAGTTGGGCCATAATTATTCACTACCTGGAAAGGGAGTAAACCTGATGGATATCGATGAAGCTTATCCCCCCCAGTTAGCATAGTTCGCAAAGTTGTACTTTCTGGCCATTCCAGAGACAATAATTGCTCTGCCATTGGTGTTGGCAGAAAACTGATAGTGATCTTTTTCGATTCCAACCAATCTTGCAAATCTACTGGGGATAGAAGAATTTCAGGTTTGACTAAATAGATACTTGCTCCTGCGGTCAGGTAAGGCCACAACTCCCATACAGCAGCATCAAATGCTGTTCCTGCTAGCTGAGTAGCTTTGTCTAAGGTCGTGATTTTAAAAGTACGTTGATGCCAGAACACCAAATTTAGCAATCCTTGATGGGCAATCAGCACTCCCTTGGGTTGACCTGTAGAACCAGAGGTGTAAATCACATAAGCCAAATTAGTTGCTTGTGTCTCAGGTATTAAATTATCCTGACTTAACTGAGAAATAACCTGCCAGTCAGCATCTAAACAAACACGCTGTGCAGTATGTTCAGGTAATCTGTCAATGAGTTTCTGCTGAGTCAGCAACACCGAAACTTGAGCATCTTCTAACATCAAGCGCAAACGCTCGGTAGGATAGTCTGAAGCAAGTGGCAAATAAGCGCCACCCGCCTTCAGAATCCCTAGCAGTCCCACCACCATTTCTAAGGAACGCTCGACACAAATACCCACTAGCACATCGGCTTTTACACCCAAAGACTTGAGGTAGTGCGCCAACTGGTTAGCGCGACAGTTTAATTCGTGGTATGTAAGATGTTGATTTTCATACACCACTGCTACAGCATCGGGAGTAAGTTCAACCTGCTCCTCAAATAACAGATGAATACATTTATCTTGGGGATAATCTACCCCTGTATCATTCCACTTTAGTAATAACTGCTGTTGCTCAATTTCTGTTAGCAGAGGCAATTGTGAAATCTGCTTTTGAGGATTAGCAACAATTCCTTCGAGCAATGTTTGGAAATGCCCCCTCATCCGCTCGATTGTGCTGGCATCAAACAAGTCAGCATTGTACTCCCACACACTCACCAATCCAGTTGCAGTATTCTGCATTGATAAAGTTAAATCAAACTTGGCAGTTGCGCTTTGGGCTGGCAAGGAACTGATAGTTAAGCCAGCAAGCTCTATTTCAGATATGGGCGCATTCTGGAGGACAAACATCACCTGAAACAGTGGTGTATGGCTGAGGTCGCGTTGTGGCTGCAATGCTTTTACCAACTCCTCAAAGGGCAGGTCTGGATGAGCGTAAGCTTGCAGTGTCAGTTGCCGCACTCGACTTAGCAATTGCTGAAAACTGGGGTTGCCCGACAAATCGGTACGTAGCACTAAAGTGTTGACAAAAAAGCCAATTAACCCTTCAAGTTCCAAGCGATCGCGGTTAGCAATGGGCGTACCCACTACAATGTCATCGGAGTCTGTATAGCGATAAAGCAAGGTGACATAAGCCGCAAACAGCGTCATGAATAGAGTGGCTCCCTCTTGCCTAGTGAAATTAGCGATCGCTTCACTCAGTTCAACTGAAAATTTTCCATATTGAATTTCGCCCCGAAAAGTTTGAATCGCTGGTCTTGGTCTGTCTGTGGGTAATTCTAGTAAGGTAGGAGCGTTTTTGAGTAGTTGCTTCCAGTAATCAAGCTGTGTTTGGAGTACTTCTGTTTGCAACCATTGCCGTTGCCAAATCGCAAAGTCGGCATACTGAATTGGTAGCTCAGGTAGCTGTGGGGACAAGTTATTGCAGAAGGCTGAGTAAATGGTTGCTAACTCGCGCATCAATACGCCTATTGACCAACCATCCACTACAATGTGGTGTATTGTTAGTACCAAAGCGTGTTCTACTTCTGTGAGTTTAACCACAGAAGCTCGGATTAAAGGAGAACTAGCAAGGTCAAAGGGTCGATTAGCTTCAGTTGTGGCTAATTGTTGGCAAGCGATTTCTCTTTCACTTTCAGGTAATTCTGATAAGTCTACTATTGGCACATTTAAGTTTAAGCTGTCAGTAATTACCTGGACTGGCTGCTCGTTGATGGTGCGGAAGTTAGTACGTAAAGCTTCGTGGCGATCGATAATTTTGTTGAGGCTTTGCTCTAGCGCCACGACGTTTAATTTACCGTGAAGTTTTAAAGCGGCTTGTTCATTATAGGAGGGGTTATCTGGTTCCAACTGGTTTAATAACCAGAGTCGTTCTTGGGCAAAAGACAGAGGTAAGTTCTGAGGACGCTCGGCTTTGATCGGGGGGAAATCTGTATCGCTGTCCGCATTTTTCTCGTGCAGCAAGAAGATAAGTTCTGCTTTATTTTTAGTTAATAAGTCACGAGTTTCTAGTGTCAATACCCCTTTTGGAGCATTAACACGCAACTGCTCACCTTCAACCCACAACTTTACACCCTGTTTACTAAGATCAACGACCAATTGTGCGATATTCACAGAAACATTACCTCTATTCGCCTAATTCGTAATTCGTAATTCGTAATTCGTAATTTAAAATTATTTGTTACTCAGATTGTTATTTCTTCTCTCTCACTTGCGCCAAAGCTTGTATCTGGATCTATTTGTTTTTCTAGCTTTGGTGCTATTTCAGCTATTGTGGGTGACTCAAATAAGTTTGCTACAGATAATCGGATAGAAAAAATATTTCGTATTCGGGATAAAACTTGAACGGCTATTAAAGAATCTCCTCCTAATTTAAAAAAATTGTCATGGATTCCCACCTGTTTAATTCCCAATAATTCTTCCCATATATCGGCAAGTCTTTGCTCAATCTCATTACGGGGAGCTAGATAAGAATTAGGCAAATCAGGTCTGGAGTGGAGTGCAGATAATTTTTCTGGCTGAAAAATATCCGGCTTTCTTTGTAATGAAATCTCTGATTTCTGATTATTCTGTTCTAGCCTAGATTTTATGCTAAATGCGGCTGATGCAGAAGCTTGAGGCAATGGCAATAATTTGACCACCTGTCCCAAACTTGAGTGCAAAATAGAGTTGTAGTAAGTATTTAAGGGAGATTCTGAATATGAACCGTTGTTTTCTTTTGGGTAAACCAGTTCATTGAAAATCTCTAAGGGTTCTTGTTCAACAACAATAGCAGCTAAATTTTCACCACAGCGTTGCACTAAATCTAAATCTACTAAAGATGAAGTAGCAAACCTCACTCTAACTTCTTCTAAATGTTCATTAATATAATCTTGTGAACATGGCAGTAGCCCAGTAAATAACCCCTCATGTTCCTGTAATTGTCCTTGCTCAACTAATATTTGCAACCATCTAGAAAACAATTGCTGATAACGAGGAGAAATATGGCATTGCGCCAATAAATTCTCCAAAGAATACTTTTCTTCGGTATTGCTAAAAGCCCCTAATTGCCTGAATGCAGAGTTGATGTAGGCTGTACATAAACGAGCCAACCACTGTTTGTTTTCCTGATATGTTAAGTCGTTGAGTTCTGCATTTCTAGTATTTGCTTGTTTTTGCCCTGCTTGTGTAAGTAATGTCCATAATTGTGATGTTGTGGGTAAGGTTTCTAACTGTCCCAAAGCCGCTTTTTGTGGGGGGTCAATCCAATAACGTTGGCGCTCAAAGGGATAAGTCGGTAAGGGAAGGCGGTAATGCTCCTGGTGACTATAGAATCCAAACCAATTTATATTGACTCCAGCTAGCCAGAGTTGACCTAATGTACTGAATAAAACATGATTATCAGATTGTTTTTCTTGAGGATGGCGTACCGAAGTCAAGACAGTTTGTGCGGCTGCTTTATCTGGATGTCTTTTGACTAATGTAGTCAATGTGTGTCCTGGGCCTACCTCTAGTAAGACTTGCTCTGGTGTTGCCAATAATTTCTCGACACCTTGGGCAAACAGCACTGTGGAACGCAGATGTTGAGCGTAGTAGTCAGGATTTGTGGCTTGGGTAACTGTAATCCAATTACCAGTCAGGTTGGAGATATAAGGAAGTTTTGGGGGATTTAAAGTAACTTTTTTGACTCGTTCGGCAAATGCCTTTAATATTGGTTCCATCATTTGAGAATGGAAGGCATGGGAAGTATGCAGTCGGCGACATTCAATCCCTTGAGCAGCAAGCTGATTTTGTAGTGTATCTACTGCTGCTGTGGAACCGGAAACTACACACTGGGAGGGTTGATTAATCGCTGCAACAGAAAGTTCTTGCCCTAGTAGGGATTTTATCTTCTCTGCGGGTAGTGGAATTGAAAGCATTGCTCCAGTAGGCAGTTGCTGCATCATCTGTCCGCGTGCTGCTACCAGAGATAAGGCATCTTCTAGGGAAAAAACTTCTGCTAGAGTTGCTGCTACATACTCGCCAATACTATGACCGATCGCAGCTTGTGGCTCCACTCCATAAGACTGCCATAATTTAGCTAGGGCGTATTCAATTACAAAAATAGCAGGTTGAGCGTAGATGCGAAGCAGCTTGTCGTCAGACATCGCTGTTTGTTGAAGTTGCTTTGATGCCTCATCAATCTTTTCTTCACTGGGGTAAAGTATGTGACGTAAATCTAGCCCTAGTAAGGGTTTAAGAACTTCTGAGCAATAATCAACTTGTTCTTTAAATACTGTCTCAGTTTCGTAAATTTCCCGCGCCATATTGACGTACTGTGAACCCTGACCGGGAAACATAAAGACAACAGACTGTTCTGTAATCTCTGTATAATTGCTAAAAACTTGTTGTGCCTCTAAACTACTGAGAGTTTTGACAGCATCTTCTAAGTCTTGACAAATCAACATCCGTCGGTAATTAAAACCCCGCCGACCACTATTGAGGGTATAAGCTACATCGCCTAAGTCCAGTTCTGGATGCTCTTTTAAATGCGTGATTAAATTAGCTGTTGCCTTTTCAAGCGCACTCGCAGTTTTAGCTGAAAGTACCAATAATTGATAATTTCTCCCCTGCTCCCCTGCTCCCCTGCTCCCCTGCTCAAACATAGGGGCTTCTTCTAAAATTACATGAGCATTAGTACCCCCGATACCAAAAGAACTAACTCCAGCACGGCGAGGAGTGGTATTTGTTCTCCATTCCGTCAGGGTTGTATTGACGTAAAAAGGACTGTTGGCAAAATCAATTTTGGGATTTGGTGTCTCGAAGTGCAAACTAGGAGGCAGCATTTTATTTTGCAGTGCTAATACAGTTTTAATCAAACCTGCCACACCTGCTGCTGTATCTAAATGTCCTAAGTTGGTTTTTAACGAACCAATAGCGCAAAAACCTTTTTTATCAGTACTTTGATTAAAAGCTTGAGTTAAAGCGGCAATTTCAATGGGATCTCCTAAAGGTGTTGCAGTACCATGAGCTTCGATGTAGGAAATTGTTTCGGCATCTACACCAGCTATAGCTTGAGCCTCGGCAATGACTGCTGCTTGACCGCTAACACTAGGAGCAGTGAAGCCCACTTTCATCGCACCATCATTATTAATTGCCGAACCTTTAATGATTGCATGGATGTGGTCGCGGTCTGCGATCGCATCCTTTAATCTTTTCAATACCACAATCCCAGCACCGCTACTAGCAATTGTTCCTTGTGCCTTAGCATCAAAAGCACGGCAGTGTCCATCAGGAGAAAGAATCATTCCTTCTTGATGCAAATAACCTATTTTTTGAGGAATGCTGAGAGTAACTCCCCCAGCTAAAGCCATGTCACATTCACAATTTAATAGACTTTGGCAAGCTAAGTGAACAGCAACTAAAGAAGTCGAACAGGCTGTTTGCACATTCACTGCTGTCCCAGTCAAGTTGAGTTTATATGCAACTCGTGTTGGCAAGAAATCTTTATCGTTGGAGATTGTTAATTGCAGTGGATCAACTGTCTCTAATAATTGATGATGAGGGTAGAGATTGTTGACAAGATACCTGTTCATTCCAACACCAGCATAAACCCCTATTAACCCATTATAGGTATGCGGATCATAACCAGCCTTTTCTATTGCCTCCCACGCCAATTCTAAAAATAAGCGTTGTTGAGGATCTATTAATTCAGCTTCTTTCGCACTATAAGCGAAAAAGTTTGCATCAAACAATTCAATATCTGATAAAACAGCACTAGCTTTTACATAATTAGGATTGTTCAGTATATCTAAAGAAACGCCATAACTTATCAATTCTTCATCTGTCAACCTGGAGATAGATTCTACGCCATCACGCAAATTCTGCCAAAATGAGTCAATATCTTTTGCTTCTGGGAACCGACCAGCAAGAGAAATTATTGCTATTTCAGAGTTATTGAAATCATTAGTATTAAGGGAATTTATCATAATTTTTTACCCTTCCTTTGAGAAAGATACTGTTGCCTAAGCTGTAATTGTTGATTTCTGAAAGCTTTAGTTTCAATTGAAGATTGAGGGCGAGAATTATTTTGTTTTATTAATGTATCTTCTTTGTTAAGTTTAGTGCTTAAATATTGGCTTAATCTATGTATAGTTGGGTAATTAAACATATCAACTATTGACACTTCCAAACCAAATTTTTCCTGCAATTGCTGATTAATTCGTACCAGTAGTAACGAATGACCTCCTAATTCAAAGAAATTATTGTAAATTCCGACTTTTTCTACTTCCAGTGTTTTTTGCCAAATGCCAGCAATGATTCTTTCTACTTCAGTATTTGGCATTACATAATTTGATAGTTCCTGTTGTAAATCTGGAGCAGGCAAAGCGCGACGGTCTACTTTGCCGTTGGGTGTCAGGGGTAAGGACTCCAGCATCACAAAAACACTTGGCACCATATATCCAGGCAGTTTATCGTCAAGAAACTGACGCAGTTCGTCCGTTGTGGGTGTCACCTCTTTTTGTGGCACTACATAGGCGACTAAGCGCTTATTACCTGGAGTTTCTTCACGAGCAATGACACAACATATCTGCACATCATCATGTTGTCCCAGTAATGCTTCAATTTCTGCCAACTCGATGCGGAAGCCCCGAATTTTTACTTGATTGTCAATGCGTCCCAGGTATTCAATGTTGCCATCGGGTAAATAACGTGCCAAATCTCCAGTTTTATAAAGCCGGGGACTGGGGACTAGGGACTGGGAATTAGGAAGAATTTTTGCTCCTCTGCTCCCCTGCTCCCCTGCTTCCCTGCTTCTTTTAAACGGATTGGGGATAAATTTCTCAGTTGTCAGTTCGGGGCGGTTAAGGTAGCCTTTTGCCAATCCAACACCAGCAATATGTAACTCTCCTGGGATACCAATGGGAACTGGTTGCAGATTACTATCTAGAATATAGATTTGAGTGTTGGCGATCGCTCTGCCAATACTCGGTGATATCTGATCTTGCTCCTTGGCAACTACCAGCCCAGAAGTTGTAACAACAGTATTTTCAGTTGGGCCATAATTATTCACTAGTTGGAAGGGGACTAAATCTGATGGATACTGATGAAGCTTATCTCCTCCAGTCAGTATGGTTCGCAAAGCCAAACTTTCAGTTGGCCATTCCAAAGACAATAATTCCTGTGCCAGTGGTGTTGGCAGAAAACTGATAGTAATCTTCTTGGAAATCAACCAGTCTCGTAGCTTCACTAACGAGCTAAGGAACTCAGATTTGACTAAGTAGATACTTGCTCCTGCGGTCAGGTAAGGCCATAATTCCCATACCGCAGCGTCAAATGCTGTTCCTGCTAGCTGAGTGGCTTTGTCTAAGGTCGTGATTTTAAAAGTGTTTTGATGCCAGAACACCAAATTTAGCAATCCTTGATGGGCAATCAGCACTCCCTTGGGTTGACCTGTAGAACCGGAGGTATAAATCACGTAAGCCAAATTAGCTGCTTGTGTCTCAGTGATGAGATTATCCTGACTTGACTGAGAAATAAGCTGCCAGTCAGTATCCAAACAAACCAGTTTGGCTTGATGTTGGGCCAGTCTATCAAGGAGTTTCTGCTGAGTCAGCAACACCGAAACTTGAGCATCTTCTAGCATAAAGTGCAAACGCTCAGTCGGATACTCAGGGTCAAGCGGCAAGTATGCCCCACCCGCCTTAAGAATACCTAGTAGTCCCACCACCATTTCTATTGAGCGTTCCACACAAATGCCCACCAGCATATCTGTGGACACTCCCAAAGACTTGAGATAGTGCGCCAACTGGTTAGCACGACTATTCAACTCGTGGTAAGTAAGTTGTTGGTCTTCAAAAACAACTGCCACAGCATCAGGTGTACGCTGAACCTGCTCTTCAAACAACTGATGGATACACTTATCTAGCGGATAATCTACCTGAGTATCAGTCCACTCTACTAATAGTTGATGTTGCTCAACTTCTGTTAACAGTGGCAGTTGAGAAATTCGTTCCTCTGGGTTAGCAATAATACCTTCAAGTAATGTCAGAAAATGACCCGTCATTCGTTCAATGGTGGATGCATCAAACAAATCAGTGTTGTATTCCCATATCCCAACCAGTCCGGTAGCAGTGTTTTCCATTCCTAAAGTCAGATCAAACTTGGTAGTTGTACTTTTTACCACCAGTGGACTGACAGTTAACCCAGTCAACTCCAATTGTTGAGATATAGGAGCATTTTGGAGGACAAACATTACTTGGAACAGTGGTGTGTGACTGAGATCCCGTTCTGGCTGCAATGCTTCTACTAGCATTTCAAAAGGCAAATTCTGATGAGAGTATGCATCCATCGCCATTTCACGAACACGACCTAGTAATTCGCTAAAGCTAGGATTGCCAGCCAAATTGGTACGCATGACTAAAGTGTTGAGAAAAAAGCCAATTAACCCTTCTATCTCACTGCGATCGCGGTTGGCAATTGGCGAACCCACCAAAATGTCTTCTGTACCTGTGTAGCGGTAAAGTAAGGTATCAAACGCTGCTAACAGCGTCATAAACAAAGTAACTCCTTGTTGCTGGCTTAGTTGCGTGAGTTTATCAGTTAGTTCCTTGGAGAGCGCAAACTGTTGATATGCTCCGGCGAAAGTCTGCATAGATGGTCTAGGTCTGTCAGTGGGTAGTGACAACAAAGCTGGTGCGTTTGCCAGTTGTTGTTGCCAGTAACTCAATTGACTTTGTAAGACATCTCCTTGCAACCAGTTTCGCTGCCAAATTGCGAAATCTGCGTACTGTATCGGCAGTGGTGTTAAAGGTGACGGCTCACCTTGAGAATAAGCATTGTACAAGGCTGCTAGCTCTTGAACAAACACACCCATTGACCAGCCATCACTGACTATGTGATGCATACACACTAATAAGGCGTGTTCTGTCTCGGACAGCACTACTAATGTTGCTCTGACTAATGCTTCATTTGCCAAGTCAAAGGGTTGTTTCACTAATTGCTGTGAAGCTATTTCTTGCTCGGTTGTAGATAAATGTTTGAAGTCAACAACTGAGAGTGTGCAATTTATTTGTGTTTGAATAATTTGAGAAGGTTTTCCATCAACGATGACAAAGTTGGTGCGTAAGGCTTCGTGGCGATGAATAATTTCTTGTAAGCTTTGTTCTAAGGCAGTTCGATTAAGAGTTCCGACTAAACGCAAAGCTATGGGGAAGTTGTAGAAGGCGCTGTTCGGGTTTAACTTGTCTAAAAACCATAGCCGTGTTTGGGCATAAGACAGTGGTAATTCTGCATTCTCTGCCCTTGGTAAGATGGGTGATGCTATTAGTTCTAAATCCTGTTGCTGCGATCGCTGAATGTTTTGGGACAATTCCGCAACGGTTGGTGCAGCAAATAAGCTACGCAATGGTAGTTCTACTTTCAAGCTAGTACGCACGCGGGAGATGAGTTGCGTTGCTAGTAGGGAGTGTCCTCCAAGTTCAAAGAAGTTATCATGTATACCCACTTGCTCTACTTTCAGAACTTGCGCCCAAATTAGCGACAGAATTTCTTCGATTGGGTTACGTGGGGCAACATATTTGTCCAATAATTGGCTGTGTAAATCAGGTGCGGGTAATGCGCGTCGGTCTAGTTTACCGTTGGGGGTAAGCGGTAAAGCATCTAAGATAACGATCGCACTTGGCACCATATATTCTGGTAACTTTGACTTTAGGAAGCTACGCACAAAGCTGACTGTGAGTTTCTGCTCTTTTTGAGGCACAATGTAAGCCACTAAGCGTTTGTTCCCAGGAATGTCTTCACGGGCGATGCCTGCGGCGGGCGTAGCCATCGCACAAGATGCCTGCACATCAAGTTGGCTCAGTACTGCTTCAATTTCTCCCAACTCGATGCGGAAACCCCGAATTTTCACCTGATTGTCAATACGCCCCAAGTATTCAATATTGCCATCACTTAAATAGCGTGCTAAGTCCCCTGTTTTATAAAGGCGATCGCAATTAAAGGTTTCCCCTCTGCTCCCCTGCTCCCCTGCTCCCCTGCTTCTTTTAAAGGGGTTAGGGATAAATTTCTCAAGTGTTAACTCTGGTCGGTTGAAGTAGCCTTGCGATAAAAGGACACCAGCAATGTACAATTCTCCTGGTATACCAACGGGTACAGGCTGTAAGAACCTGTCTAGGATGTAAATTTGCGCGTTGGCAATGGGACGACCAATGGGAGGAAGTAGCGGCCAAGTCTCTACTGAATTAGTCAGAGTAAAACTGGTGGCTAAATGGCTCTCTGATGGCCCATAGTGATTGTGCAATGTACAATCAGTTAGCTTGCTTAACCATTGGGAAATAGCGGGAGTAATCTGCAACTGTTCCCCAGCAGTAATGATTTCCCGCAAATGACTATTAACTAATTCACCACCAATAGCAACTTCAGCTAGTTGCTGTAAGGCAACAAAGGGGAGAAACATTCTTTCAATTGCTTTTTGTTGGAGAAAACCTAACAAAGCTGATGTATCTCTGCGTAATTCCTCCCCAATTAAGAACAATGTACCTCCAGAACACCAGGTAGTGAATATTTCTTGGAAGGAGACATCAAAATTAATCGAAGCAAATTGTAGGGTTTTTGCTCCACGAGGAATTTTCAGATTTTCCCGATGCCACAAGATCAGATTGCTAAGGGCAAGCTGATTCATGGCTATACCTTTAGGTTGACCTGTAGAACCAGAAGTATAAATTATATAAGCTAAGTTATTTGCTTGTACGTCGGAGATGAGATTGTCCTGACTGCACTGGGAAATCAGTTGAGCGTCAGTATCCAAACAAACTTGGTTTGCTTGATGCTGGGGCAATCTGTCAAGAATTGACTGCTGGGTTAGCAATACTGAAACTTGAGCATCTTCTAAAATAAAGCTCAAACGCTCAGGCGGATATTCTGGGTCAAGTGGCACATAAGCAGCACCCGCTTTGAGAATCCCCAGAAGTCCTATGACCATCTCTAAAGAACGCTCTACACACAGACCAACTAGGGCATCAGATCCTACACCCAAAGACTGCAAGTAGTGTGCCAACTGGTTAGCGCGGTAGTTTAATTCATAGTAAGTCAGTTGTTGATCTTCAAATACAACTGCGTTCGCGGAGCGTGCGATTAGCGCAATCGCATCGGGTGTACTATCCACCTGTTTCTCAAACAACTGATGGATGCACAAATCTTGTGGATAATCTACCTGAGTATCGTTCCACTCGACAAGTAACTTTTGTTGTTCCAGTTGTGTCAGCAGTGGTAATTGGGAAATTCGCTCCTCTGGGTTAGCGATAATACCTTCAAGCAAGGTCACAAAATGACCAGTCATTCGCTCAATGGTACTAGCATCAAACAAGTCAGTGTTGTATTCCCACACCCCTATCAGCCCAGTAGGAGAGTTTTGCATGATTAAGGTTAAATCAAACCTTGAAGTTGTACCTTTTATTGGCAATGAGCTGACAGTTAACCCAGTTAGTTCTAATCCAGATGTCGGTGCATTCTGGAGGACAAACATCACTTGGAACAGTGGTGAATGGCTGAGATCCCGTTCTGGCTGCAATGCTTCTACCAGCATTTCAAAAGGCAAATGCTGATGCGAGTAAGCCTCCATTGCCATTTCTCGAACACGACCCAGTAATTCGCTAAAACTGGGGTTGCCTGATAAATCAGTACGCATAACTAGAGTATTGACAAAAAAGCCAATTAACCCTTCTATCTCACTGCGATCGCGGTTAGCAATTGGCGAACCCACCAGAATGTCTTCTGTACCTGTGTAGCGGTAAAGCAGAGTATCAAACGCTGCCAACAGCGTCATGAACAGAGTCACCCCTTGCTCTTGGCTGAGTTTTGCCAGCTTACCAGTTAGTTCTTCAGAAAGTGCAAACTCTTGATGTGTCCCTTGGTAAGTTTGCACAGAGGGTCTTGGTCGGTCTGTGGGTAGCGACAATAAGGTTGGAGCCGAAGCCAATTTTTGTTGCCAATAACTCAATTGGCTTTGTAGTACTTCTCCTTGCAACCACTGTCTTTGCCACAGTGCAAAATCTGCATATTGAATCGGCAGTGGCGCTAAGGTCGAGCTTTTACCTTGAGAATAAGCATTGTACAGTGCTGCTAGTTCTTGGAGAAACAAACCGATTGACCAGCCATCTGAGACTATGTGGTGTATACACATTAACAGTATGTGTTCTGTCTCGGATAGCACTACTAATGTTGCTCTTACCAATGCTTGTGTTGCCAACTCAAAGGGTTGAATAGCTTGTTGTTGCACTAATTGCTGTGAAGCTATTTCTTGCTTAGTTGTCGATAAATTCTTCAAATCAACAATTGATACTGTCCAATTCGTTTCTGTTTGAATGATTTGTGTTGCCTGTCCATCAACTGTAATGAAATTAGTACGTAACGCTTCGTGGCGATGAATAATTTGTTGGAAGCTTTGTTCTAATGCGGCAACTTCCACAGTTCCTGCTAAACGCAAGGCTATGGACATATTGTAGAAAGGACTGTTTGGCTCGAATTGGTCTAAAAACCACAGACGCTGTTGAGCATAAGACAGTGCTAATTGTGCATTCTCCGCCCTTGGTAAGATAGGTGGTGCAGACAGTTGTAAGTCTTGTTGCTGTAATTGTTCAATTTCTCGTGCTAATTCGGCTAGTGTGGCGGCGGCAAACAACTCTCGCAATGGTAGTTCCACTTTGAAAATGTTGCGGATGCGTGAAACTAATTGTGTTGCTAATAGTGAGTGTCCCCCAAGTTCAAAGAAGTTATCATGTATGCCTACCTGTGGCAGTTGCAGTACTTGTGACCAAGTTTGCGCCAGTATTTCTTCAATTGGAGTACGTGGGGCTACATATTTATCTTTGATTTCGCTGGATAAATCCGGTGCGGGTAAAGCGCGACGGTCTACTTTGCCGTTAGAAGTGAGTGGCATTGATTCCAATATTACAAAAGCACTTGGCACCATGTAGTCTGGTAGCTTTGCTTTCAGGAATTGCCGCAGTTCATTGGTTGTGGGTTTAGAGTGCTGATGTGGCACTACATAGGCGACTAAGCATTTATCCCCCGTCGTACCTTCGCGGGCAATAACACAAGATGCCTGCACGTCCTCACATTGGTTCAGTAATACCTCAATTTCTCCCAATTCGATGCGGAAACCTCGTATTTTTACTTGGTTATCAATTCGCCCGATGTATTCAATTGTGCCATCTGGTAAATAACGCGCTAAATCTCCAGTTTTATAAAGCTGGGGATTGGGGACTAGGGACTGGGAATTAGGAAGAATTTTTGCTCCTTTGCTCCCCTGCTCCCCTACTTCTCTGCTAAACGGATTGGGGATAAATTTATCGGTTGTCAGATCGGGACGGTTGAGATAGCCTTTTGCTAACCCGACACCAGCAATATGCAATTCTCCGGCTACACCTACAGGAACAGGTTGCAGATGCTCGTCTAAAATGTAAATTTGTGTGTTGGCGATCGCACGACCAATCGGTACTGTCCTAAGATTTCCATTTGGAAAGCATTGCCAATAGGTGACATCAATTGCCGCTTCTGTTGGGCCATACAGATTGTGCAATTCACACTCTAACCGAGCAAAAAAGCGTTCCTGAAGTTCTACAGGCAAAGCTTCACCACTACAGATCACTCGTTTCAAGCTACGGCAATTTTCGAGATTTTGTTCTTCTAAGAAAACCTGGAGCATAGAAGGAACAAAATGCACATGAGTAACCTGCTGCTCTAAAATTAGGTTGACCAAGTAAGCACTATCTTTATGTCCTCCTGGTTTAGCTACAACTAAACGCGCTCCTGTGATTAATGGCCAGAAGAACTCCCAAACTGAAACGTCGAAGCTAAAAGGAGTTTTCTGTAAAATGCAATCTAGTGCTGTTAATTGATAAGCTTGTTGCATCCATAGCAGGCGATTACAAATTCCCAAGTGCGTGTTCATTGCTCCTTTGGGCTTGCCAGTGGAACCAGATGTGTAAATCACATAAGCCAAGTTACTAGCTTGTACTGTAGTAATTGGATTTTTCTGACTTGACTGAGAAATAAATTGCCAGTCAGTATCTAAACATACAACCTGCCCTTGATGCTGAGGTAACTTTTCCTTGAGTTGGTGTTGTGTCAGCAGCACTCTCACTTGAGCATCTTCTAGCATAAAGCTCAAGCGATCGCTAGGATAGTCTGGATCAAGTGGTACATAAGCTCCACCTGCCTTGAGGATGCCCAGTAATCCCACAACCATTTCTATGGAGCGTTCCACACAAATACCCACCAGCACATCTGCGGATACTCCCAAAGACTGCAAGTAATGTGCTAACTCATTTGCGCGACAATTTAACTGCTGGTAAGTCAGTTGTTGGTTTTCAAACACCACCGCTACAGCATCGGGTGTCAGCGCTACTTGCTCCTCAAACAACTGATGGAGACATTTATCAAGGGGATAATCCGCTTGAGTATTGTTCCACTCAACCAATAACTGTTGTTGCTCAACTTCTGTCAACAGGGGCAATTGAGAAATGGACTGTTGTGGGTTAGCAATAATACTTTCAAGCAATGTCACAAAATGACCCGTCATTCGCTCAATTGTGCTGGCATCAAACAAGTCAGTGCTATATTCCCACACGCCCACTACTCCAGTAACAGTATTTTCCATTGACAAGGTAAGATCAAACTTGGCAGTTGTACCTTCTATCAACGTTGAACTGACACTTAACTGATTTAACTCCACGGTTGATACGGGTGCATTTTGAAGTGTAAACATCACCTGGAATAGCGGTGTATGGCTAAGATCCCGTTCTGGCTGCAATGCTTCCACTAGCATTTCAAAAGGCAAATGCTGATGCGAGTATGCCTCCATTGCTATTTCGCGGACACGAGTCAGTAATTCGCTAAAACTGGGGTTGCCTGCTAAGTCAGTACGCATGACTAAAGTATTGACAAAAAAGCCAATTAACCCTTCTATCTCACTGCGATCGCGGTTAGCAATGGGAGACCCCACCAAAATGTCTTCTGCACCTGTGTAACGGTAAAGTAAGGTATCAAACGCTGCCAAAAGTGTCATGAACAAAGTCACCCCTTGTTTCTGACTCAGTTGTGTCAACCTACCAGTGAGTTCAGCAGAGAGGGCAAACTTTTGATATGCACCAGCAAAAGTCTGCACAGCAGGTCTGGGCCGGTCTGTGGGCAGCGACAATAGAGATGGTGCGTTTGCCAGTTGTTGTTGCCAGTAAGTTAGTTGGTTTTGCAGTACATTTCCTTGCAACCACTCTCTTTGCCAGATAGCAAAATCTGCATACTGAATTGGTAGCGGTGCTAAAGATGACGGCTGACCTTGAGCATAAGCATCGTACAGCGCTGCTAGTTCTTGAACAAACACACCCATTGACCAGCCATCACTGACAACATGATGCATACACACTAACAATATGTGTTCTGTCTCCGACAGCACTAGTAATGTTGTCCTGATTAATGCTCCGTTTGCCAGGTCAAAAGGCTCAATAGCTTGTTGTCGCGCTAATTGCTTTGAAGCTATTTCTTGCTCGTTTGTAGATAAATCCTTGAAGTCAACAATTGATACAGTCCCCTGTTCCCTGTTCCCTGTTCCCTGTTCCCTTCTCGTTTGAATAATTTGAGAAGGTTTTCCATCAACTGTAATAAAGTTGGTGCGTAAGGCTTCGTGGCGATGAATAATCTCTAGTAAGCTTTGTTCTAGGGCTGGTTGATTCAAATTTCCTACTAGACGCAAAGCCATAGGAATGTTGTAAAAGGCGCTGTTCGGCTCTAACTGATCTAAAAACCATAGACGCTGTTGAGCATAAGACAGTGGTAATTCTGCATCCCTCACCTTTGGTAAGATAGGTGCTTCAGAGAGTTCTAAGTCCTGTTGCTGTAACTGCCTAATTAATTGTGCTAATTCGGCTACTGTTGCTCTTGCAAACAACTCACGCAATGGTAGTTCCACTTTAAAAACGTTGCGGATGCGTGAAACTAATTGTGTTGCTAGTAGCGAGTGTCCACCAAGTTCAAAGAAGTTGTCATGAATGCCTAAAAGCTCTACTCTCAGCACTTGTGTCCAAAGGAGTGCCAGCATTTCTTCTATTGGGTTACGAGGTGCAACAAATTTATCTTGTTGTTCGCTATGTAAATCCGGTGTGGGTAAGGCACGACGGTCTACTTTGCCGTTGGGAGTAAGCGGCAGTGACTCCAAGATAACTATTGCATTTGGCACCATGTAATCTGGGAGTTTTGCTTTGAGGAATTGCCGTAGTTCGCTGATTGTGGGTTTACAATCCTGATGTGCTACCACATAGGCGACTAAACGTTTATCACCAGGGGTATCTTCCCGGACAATGACACAAGATACTTGCACATCACCATGTTGGCTCAGGACTGCTTCGATTTCGCTCAACTCGATGCGGAAACCACGTATTTTTACTTGATTGTCAATACGTCCTAAGTATTCAATGTTGCCATCTGCTAAATAGCGTGCCAAATCCCCAGTTTTATATAATTTACTCCCTTCTGCCGACGCTCGCGGACTCGCTAACGCTGCGCTATCCTGCCTTCTGCCTCCTGCCGACGCTCGCGGACTCGCTACCGCTGCGCTATCCTGCCTCCTGCTTCCTGCCTTCTCAAACGGATTGGGGATGAATTTCTCTTTTGTCAATTCAGGGCGGTTGAAGTAGCCCTGTGCTAATCCTGCTCCACCAAGATATATTTCTCCTGGCACACCTACTGGTACAGGCTGTAAGCTTTGGTCAAGGATGTAGATTTGCGTATTTGCGATCGCCCGACCAATGGGAATAGTTGTGGCTGTCGTTGCTAAGTCTTCTACCAAATACCAAGAAGAAAATGTGGTATTTTCTGTTGGCCCATAGACATGGAGCAAGTGTTGAGGAGCGCCTTTATCTAGTACTTCAAGCACCCATTTGGGATCAACCGCTTCACCACCAAATAATAGATATCGTAGAGAACTAAATACTTGCGGGACAACACTGGCTAACTGATTGAATAAAGCTGTAGTTAAAAATAAGACACTGACTTGATGCTCGCGGATATTGACAGCAAATTCTTCTGGGATGAGCAATACAGATTTAGTGATAATGACTAGCTTGGCTCCGGAAAGCAATGCTCCCCAAATCTCAAAGGTGGCTGCATCAAAAGCAATATTTGCGGCTTGAGCAACGCATTCATCAGCTGTTAACTGTATATAGTTGGTGTTTAACACCAGTCGATTGACGGCCTGATGAGTGACGGCGACTCCCTTGGGTGTGCCTGTAGAACCGGAGGTGTAAATCACATAAGAGAGGTTTTCTGCACTGACTGTGCTGTTGAGATTATCCTGATTTGCTTGGCTAATGCTGTGCCAGTCGGTATCTAAGCAAACGACACGGGCTTGATGTTGAGGAAGAGATTCAACTAATTTCTCTTGAGTCAACAGCACTTTTACGTGAGTGTCTGTGAGCATGAAGCTTAAGCGTTCAGCAGGATACTCAGGGTCAAGTGGCACATAAGCCCCACCCGCCTTGAGAATCCCCAATAGTCCCACCACCATCTCTAAGGAACGTTCTACACACAAACCCACCAGCACATTTTCACCCACACCCAAAGATTGCAAGTAATGGGCTAATTGGTTAGCGCGATAATTCAACTGCTGGTAAGTCAGTTGTTGATTTTCATACACCACTGCTACAGCATTGGGGGTGCTATCTACTTGCTCCTCAAATAACTGATGGATACATTTATTTTGGAGATAATCTACACCTGTATCATTCCACTCAACTAATAACTGCTGTTGTTCAATTTCTGTCAGCAGAGGTAATTGCCAAATCTGCTCTTGAGGATTAGCTACAATGCCTTCAAGCAAGGTCATAAAATGCCCTGCCATACGTGTGATTGTACTAGCCTCAAACAAGTCAGTATTGTATTGCCAGCAGAGTTGTAATACTCCCTGAGCTTCCACCACCATTAAATTCAGATCAAAGTCTGCACCACGTTGATGTCCCAGTAAGTATGGTTTTATCTCAAGCAGTTGTTCTCCACTGTGCAAAGAATTTTCTGTTGGTTCACACCAACGGTGTGCTTGCCAAGTAAAACTAACTTGACATAAAGGAGAACGACTGATATCTCGTTGTGGCTGGAGTTGTTCTGCTAACAGAGAAAAAGGGTAATCTTGATGCTTTTGGGCTTCTCTAACTGTCTTACTAACTTGAGCAAGAAATTCTTTGAACGTGGCGTTTTCCTGGACAGAAACTCGTAAAACGTTCAGGTTAACGAAGTAGCCAACAATCTCTTTAAACTCTCTACCCCACCTACCTCTCATCGGGCTTCCTATGAGGATGTCTGTTTGATTCGTGTAGCGATAAATTAGCACGTAAAATGCTGCTAGCAAAACCTGATAAAGGCTTGTTCCAGAAGCTAGAGCTAGATATTTGAGTTTTTGAATTAACTGTTCGTCTAGTTTTAAACTATATCCTGTTCCTTGATAAGTCTGTACTGGGGGACGGGGTTTGTCTGCAAACAGATTTAAAATTGGTAATTCGCCAGCTAATCGTTTTTGCCAGTATTGCCACAGTTTTTCTCCTCTAGAAGCAGATAGCACTTCTGACTGCCAGCGAACAAAGTCTAGATAAGATTTATTTTCAGTCAAAGAATCTGGAGCGGTTTGGATCTGCTCTTGACTAACTTGCTCAATTTCCTTAGCATACAAAGTTTGAAATTCACTCAGCAGTAAATCAAAAGACCACATATCACCTGCAATGTGGTGCATTGTCAGCAAGAGAATGTGTTCTTTTGTTGAACGAGTAAATAAATTAACCCTCAAAATTGAATCTTTTTCTAAATTAAAAGGACGGTCGGTTATAGCAAATATTTTCTCTTTTAATTGGTTTTCACTCCAATCGCTGGCATTTGCTACATCAAGATTAAATTTATGCTGTTGATTAACTTGCTGAACGGGTTTGCCTTCATGAATAGTATAGGTGGTTCGGAGAATAGGATGGTGTTCAATAATTTTTTCCCATACACGATTGACAGCAGCAATATTTAAACATGAATTAATTTTTGCGGTAATAAAAATATTATAGGCAATACCCTCGGTCGCAATTTGGGAAACAAACCACATTGCTTCTTGACCATAGGAGAGTGGATAATTTATTTTTCCAATTACATTCATTAGGCTTACTTCAAATTAATTTAAATGTTTAGAGATATGATAATTTTTTGCACAAAAATCCGTTTTAAAAAACCAAATACTAATATTTAAATTTCAAGTTGATAGAGG
>NZ_JAAGOG010000275.1:0-8749 GCF_010747425.1 Nostoc sp. UIC 10630 | reverse complement strand
AGGTAGGGGAGCAGGGGGCAGGGGGAGATGAGGAAGAATAACCAATGCCCAATGCCCTATGTCCAATGCCCAATAGTTTGTAGTGGAGTGAAAAATTTGATCTTGCTTTTGGGAATACTTAATTTATTCACTTGAATATTAGAACTTAGGCATTATCAATATGAAACGGATTAAACCATTCCTATATTTTCTAACCTTTTCCTTACCATTGGGTTTACTTTCTGCTTTGACAGCACAGGTACACGCTCAGTCGTACCATCCCAACAAAACTTGGCAAATTAGTCAGGCATTTAAGCCACCACAGCGAGGCAAACCTCCTGCAAGTGCTGGTGGTTCTACCCGTGGCGGCTCTTGCCTAATAGGGAAAAAATTAATAACTCCCTTAATGCCTCCAGATAAATTAGGGCTGACATTTGCTCAACATCCAACATTTTTCTGGTATGTACCTCCATTTCAAGTTAAAACAGCTAAGTTTGTGCTGCTAGCTGAAGACCAGAATGTATTTTATGAAACGTCTTTTAAGCTTCCTGCTAAACCTGGAATTATTAGCTTCAAACTTCCTGAGAGTTCCCCCGGACTTGCTGTAGGTAAAACTTATCATTGGTATCTAACAATTGTTTGTAATACTCAAGACTCCAGCGACAATCCGACTGTAGAAGGTTGGGTGGAACGCACTCAACCAGGCTCATCGTTGTCGGAGGCGTTAGCAAAGACAAATGTGTACAAGTTACCCACCATCTATGCAGAAGCTGGGATTTGGCATGAAGCGCTGACTAGTTTGGTGCAGCTACGCCGGACTGAGCCGAATAATTTTAAAGCGAGGCTGGATTGGAGACAATTTTTCAAGTCTGTAGGTTTGAGTGCGATCGCTTCAGAACCATTGCTCGATTGTTGCACATCTAAGAAAGAAGGGCATGGGGCATTGGGCATTGGGCATGGGGCTAAAGCAGAATTCCCAACTCCCAACTCTTCTACAGACGCGATTAATCAAGTCTCTACTCCTAACTCAGCACTCAGCACTCAGCACTAAATCTTATGTGGGCAAAGCTGAAATCGCAAATCTGGCAATGGCGTGGTGTTTTACTTGCTGTCCCTAATATTACAGCCTTGGTGATTGCACTACGGTTGACTGGATTACTGCAATTGTTGGAATTGGCAGCACTAGATCAATTTTTTCTCCTCCGTCCACAAGAATCGCCTGATACCCGCATCGTCATAGTTGAAATTAATGAGGCAGATATCCGTAAGCAGGGCCAGTGGCCTATGTCTGATGGAAAACTTGCCAGTTTGTTAGAGAAAATCAAACAGCAACAACCGAGAGCGATTGGTTTAGATATTTATCGTGATTTACCCGTCAATCCTGGTCATGAAGCTTTACTTAAGGTGTTTAGATCTACTCCAAATTTGATTGGAGTCCAAAAAGTCTCTGATACTGTTGATAGTTCGGCAGTTGATTCGTCTCCAGAACTAAAGCGACTCGATCAAATTGGGTCAAATGATTTACCCATAGATGGGGATGGCAAAATTCGGCGATCGCTATTATACGTAAATTTAAATAATGATCAGATTCTGGAAAGCTTTGGGTTAAAGCTGGCATTGTTGTACTTGAAACCTGAAGGCATTACCGCCAAGCCATCAGCAACTAACTCTAATTATTTGCAGTTAAATCGTGGCGTTTTCCCGATTTTTGAAGCTAATGATGGGGGTTATGTCCGAGCAGATGCGGGAAGTTACCAAGTGCTGCTGAACTATCGAGGACGGATACAGCAGTTTACTAAAGTTTCTCTGGGCGAAGTACAAGATAAGCCCATTCCACCAGACTTAATGCGGGACAAGGTGGTGTTAATTGGTGCTACTGCTGAGAGTTTGAAGGATCTATTCTATACGCCTTACAGCAGTAATGTCTTGACTGAACCAGAACGAATGGCGGGTATAACAATTCATGCTAATTTGATTAGTCAAATTTTAAGTGCGGCAATGGATGGTCGTCCGTTGATTAAGTGTTTACCTGAGCCGCTAGAATGGCTATCAATTTTAATTTGGTCAATTATTGGTGCTAGCTTGTGTTGGCTACAACGCCGCAGTAGCAACCAGAAAACCCTTATGGCTGTTAGTGTTTTGCTAGCAGGTGGCGGTTTAATTGGTGGTAGTTTTCTAGCGTTTTTGGCTGGTTGGTGGATTCCCGTTATCCCTTCAATGCTGGCATTCGCTGGTTCTGCGATCGCACTTACTCAGTATATTGCTCAAAGTGCTACCGAGATGCGAAAAACCCTCGGTCGCTATCTAACTGATGAAATCGTCTCCAATATCCTAGAAACTCCTTCTGGGTTAAAGCTAGGGGGAGAACGGAGAAAAGTTACGGTTCTTGTGTCTGATTTAAGAGGATTTTCGGCTATTTCCGAACAATTACCGCCTGAAGAAGTAGTAAAGATTTTGAATCTTTATTTAGGAACAATGACAGATGTGATTAATCAGTATAAAGGCACGATTAATGAGTTTATGGGTGATGGCATTTTTGTGATATTTGGTGCGCCAATTAGCCGCATAGATGATTCTCAAAGAGCGATCGCTTGTGCTATTGCTATGCAATTGGCAATGCAGCAAGTAAACGAACAAAATCGGCAAATGAATTTTCCCATTCTCGAAATGGGAATTGGGATGAATACAGGGGAAGCCGTTGCAGGAAATGTAGGTTCTCAAAAACGCGCTCAATATACAGTTATTGGCAGTCATGTTAATTTGGCTGCTCGAATTGAATCTTATACAGTGGGAGGACAGATTTTAATTTCTGAAAATACCTGTAAAGATGCCAATATTGACCTCCAAATTGCTGGGCAACTAAAAATAGAACCCAAGGGAATAAAACACCCTGTGACAATTTGTGAAATTCGTGGCATTGGCGGTAAATATAATTTATTCTTGCCTGATGATGATGATAAAATAATCATTCTCAATCAAGAAGTGCCTGTGGAATACACCATTTTGCAGGGAAAACATGCAGTGGGAACAGTATTTTTGGGAGCATTAATTAGCCTCTCAGAAAAAAAGGCGCAATTGCGATCGTTAGATTCTTTAGAAATATTGAGTAATCTCAAACTCAAGCTATTGATTGAAGCAGAAATGGCTACAGAAGAAGAACATATATATGCCAAGGTGATCCAACAGTCTAATGTTGACAAGCATCTTTTTCTGCTTCGGTTTACAGCCGTTCCACCAAAAGCGATGGCAATGCTCAATGCACTCCGTCAGCCTGAGTCAGGTTAGGGCATCAATATTTAAATGGTAACGAAGGGAGGTGTATATAAATCAGGTTAACTGAAAAAGTAGGTAGTTCAGATTTTTTTAAAACAGTAGCAATTGTTGCTGATGCAACCAAGCGATCGCGGTAAGATTTTGGACTTAAGCCCGATCCAACTCCAATAACTCCTTAATAATTCGTAATTTTTAATTTATGCTATAGAGCAACCAAGTTGAGTTATGGAGATAAAAATATGATTTTTTCTAAAACTGAAATTCAATTACATCCAAAGGACAAATGACGAACGTAAACAACTTTCAAAGACTTGTAGAACTTGCAAACGAATATGGGATTATTTGCCAGCCAACACCAGAAGAATGCTTAATTGCATCCTTGCCTGGAGACGATGATTTTTTATTAGCTTTTACTTGGTCTGGAGCAGTTGAAGGAGAGCCGCCAGAGCATGAATTAATAGCAATTAGTGTACAAGATATAGTTAAAGAAGTGACTGTTGCAGCTTGGCAGATTCCTATTTATTTATTCGGAAACGTTTTAAGACAGGCTCAAATGCTTGTTGCTGCTCACAAAGATTTTTTTAGCTAGCAGATAAGCCTCAATACTTTTCGGTTAAGGGGAAAGGGTTTGAATTTACCTTTACCCTTTAATTGTTGGGTTTATCCCAAAAGTATTGAGATAAGCCCCTATAGATTAAGGCATTTAAACTGGTATTTCTCCTTCAAACTAAAAAGTTTTGAAGGGGAAATTTTCGGGTTTTCAGGTAGGGGCAATTCATGAATTGCCCCTACCTGAGAAACTTGTTAAATGTACTAGAATTGCTGTAGTTAAGAAAAGCCTTTTCAATATATAGATATAAGAGGTTGTTTGAAAAGTAGTTGGCTGTGATTTTAGGCACTTATTGATCCCCCCTAACCCCACTTAAAAAGAGGGGAAATGGAATCAAAGTCCCCCTTTATAAGGGGGATTTAGGGGGATCTAAAAGGATTTGATACATCACTAAGAACTTTTCAAACATCCTCTAAAGTTTTTCGTTAATTAACAGAAGACGGACATCGGAAAAAGCACATGGTTCACTGGCAACGAATTCACCCCAGATGATATCCAGATGAACTTCCCCAGTGCTGATATCTTAGTGATATTCCTGATAGACTTTACTTGCACTGTAAGATTTAATCGGATAACCTGAGCGATCGCAATTGTTTTCTAAGAAAATCAATGAACAAATTCCTACTGAGTTTGCTTTCTTCTCCTGTGCTGATTAGCTCCATTCTCTCTATGGGAGTAATGCTGAATCAAGCACAAGCTATAGAGCCAGAACCAGCAACCCAAAGCACAGACCGTCTATCTTGTATCCGTAATAAACATAAAGTGGGTTTAGTATGTGCAAGGGCTTCTGTATTGGCTCAAATTCCTAACTATCAGCGTGAAATAGAGTTTTCTCAAGAAGATGCTCCCATGCTGGAGTTCAATGACGAAGAAAGCAATGTGGCAATCAACTTATTTGGCTGCGATTGTCCTGCTTGTATAAATTCTTTACGTCAGATGCGCGGCGCTACACCTTTGGTATATTAGGATTCTACAAATTTATCTTTGTTTTAAGCAACATCCACAAGCTTTAGTGAGGGCGCAACATTGTTGAACCCTCACTAAAGCTTTTGATATTCCAATAATTACGCTGATTTTTCCACACGCAAACCAAAGTAGGTCAAAACAAGCTCAGTTGAGCCACTATTGACAACTTCATGTACTTCTCCCACTTCTATTGCTACGCAATTCCCTGGAAGCAGGGGGTATTCTGTACCATCAATATGAATTACTCCTGAACCAGCTTCCACAAAGAATACTTCGCACATATCTTGATGCGCGTGTGCTGGTGCGGTTTGTCCGGGAGCAAAACGCGCTTGAGAGAAGTTAGTTAGGTGAGGCAAATCGCCGAAGCGTAACATCACCTTTTTCTTGATTTCGGGATTGTGAGAGACAGACTCTTCTGGCAAGTCTTTCAGAGAATTGGTAATCATTCAGGTCTTAAATCGTTAGATAATTCCACAATACCCCTAGACCCATCAATCCTTACCCGTTGACCATCTTGCAAAAGCCATGTAGCACCCCGAACATCCATGACAGCAGGAATACCGTATTCACGAGCCACGATCGCACCGTGAGAAAGCCGTCCACCAACTTCGGCAATTAATCCTCCAGCCCTTAATAATAAGGGAGCCCAGCCGGAATCTGTGTAAGGTACTACCAGAATTGTATCTCGATCAATCTCCGGCACGTCTTGTAAATTTCGCAACACCTTTACCCTGCCTTCAGCTTGCCCGTGACTGGCTCCAATCCCTTGTAATATTTGGTCAGAGTAGAGCGCAGAAGGAGCTAAGGGGTGGGGAGGTGTATTGCCGTAAACTAAAAGTGGAATTTGAATAAACTCGCTATCTTGAACAAATTGCGATCGCCTCGATTCCACTAACTTATCTAACTCTTCAATCAGCCTAGAATCGTCACCCTCGACTAAACGCCGCACTTCATCAAAGTTGAGAAAAAAGATATCTCCTGTTTTCTGGAGTAAGCCGGATTTTAACCAAATCTTCTCTAAAGCTACAAAACTCCAACGCAATTCAGCTAACAACCGTGAATAAACTTCGGTAACTCGCCCTTTAATATCTACACGCCGTTGGACAAAAGAACGTTTGCGTTTACCAGCAAAGATGCTATTAATCGCGTCTTTAGCGCCTGCTTGTGGTTCGTTCCCCTGCATTAACTGCACAAACATCTGCTTAATCATCTGGGGATTCTCCCGCCAAGTGGGAACGGAGATATCAGTTCCCACTTCACTTAAATAGCCATAATCCTGAAGCAATTCGTCAAATTCTTGCAGGATTTTCTCTCCCTCTGGGGTTTGCTTTAACTGCTCAAATACCTGCTGTGGTTCAAACTCAAGCAATACTTGCTTGGCATCTGTGGCTATTGCACTGAGCGATCGCAATGCCGCCACCTCTGGAGTCACGCTATTATCAATTTGGCTGTCCTTCACCCGAAAAATCGCCTGTCGGAGGGCGGCACTTAAGGGAGCTAAAATGCTGTAATATGTCCCGTGGCGCAGCAACTCTAAAATAAAGTCAATTCTGATTAGCAACTTGGCTGGTTCCAAATTCTCTACATTTTCCTGCGCCAACTGCGACAACCCAGGAATAAACCGTTGGTGATAATCCTGCTTGAAGTCTTTTTCTAAATTTAATTCCCGCTTCAGCAACCTCCCTAGTCCTGGCAAATTCTCCCAAGTTGACTGCAAGGAAGGTTTACTTAATTTAGCTCCCCTGGTTAAAAATTCCAGACTTTCCGGTGGCAATCCCATCCGCAGAAAGATATTTCCTAAGAGGGATGCGTTAAAATAGGCTCTGGAGTAGTGCAGAGTTGCTGTTTCATTAAAATCTAACCCCAAAGCGCGATCGCCCAAAACTAGAGTAAAGAATTCTCCCCAAACTCCACAAGTTAAGGGACGATTAATTGACCATGTTAAGGGGTGAATTACTCCAGGGATCACTTCAGCAGCGATTTTGCGTGTCCAAATTGGTAGTAAAGTGGTGATCGGTCGAGATTGCAACACCCAAAGCGTTTGACCGTCGTAACTCCATTCAATATCTTGAGGAGTGCCATGATAGCGTTTTTCGAGTCGGTAAGCTAAATATGCAACTTGCTTAATTAATGCTTGGGGAACTCGTCCTTCACCCTCTAATTGCACAGAGGAAGATTTTTCTGTTTCAACGACAAAAGCGCGATATTGTTCTGGTGTGACTTTTCCCGAAACAATTTGCGTTGGGCTGCCTGGCAGGGCTTCAATGATGATTGCATCACCTTGCTGAGTAATGGGATCGCGGCTGAAAGCAACGCCAGAATATACACTTTGGACTTGTTGTTGAATTAACACAGCCATTGCTGTATCACTTGAGCCGCGATCGCGCCGATACTGTACAGCAGATGGATGATTGTAAGAAGCTTGAACTTGAGCGATCGCTTGCTGTAATGCCTCTGGGCTAGTAACATTTAGAACTGTTTCATATTGTCCAGCAGCGGAAGAATTTTCTGAGTCTTCGCCAATAGCGGAGGAACGCACCACCAAGGGGGATAATTCTGATGGCTGGAGAAATTCTGTCAACACTTTCGGATCGTCTATTGGCGCTAGTACCCATCCCTTCGGCACTGGATAGCCCCAGCGCTTAATTTGGGATAATGTAGCCGCCTTTTCTCCGACAATAGCAGCATCCAACTCTTCATCTAAAGAAACCATCGCGCGATTGCCCCGTAAAAATTCCAACATCGCTTGCGATTCTGTTTGTGCCTCTTGAACTGGTAGGTTCATATCATCTGGAATTTTTGCATAAATCCAGGCCATTAAACCAGCTAAAGCCACAGCAGCAAGCATTCTGGGAATATCGCTGAGATGCAAAATTGCTACAAACAGTGGAAAGAGAAGCAAAACCCCATATTTGACTGCCTGTTTTGATGGCAGAATTGTAAAGCTAATACCTGCAAAGAAAGAGACAAACATTGCCACCAGGGGATCGTGTACGACAAATCCCCAGACGACATTTGTTGTACCTGCTCCTCTGCCTATCCAATATCTACCAATTACCAGAGCGATCAGGGCAATCAATTCCCAAAAAGATCCCTCTGGGAAGAAAAGACGGGTGAGGAAAACTGCCGCAATTCCTTTAAAAGCTTCTGACAAGACTGCCAGAATTCCGACAAACTTACCACCGTGATAAAAGGCAGCTGATACACTAATGTTTCGTGTACCAACTTGTGATAATTGCTTACCCGTAAGCGCGTAAGCTATCCATGTAATCAGGGGTAATCCGCCCAAGAGGGGGCAGATAATTAAAATAACTAAAACACCCCAAGGTTCAAACATTCTGGATTTTGGATTTTAGATTTAAATTTTCCATCTAAAACCTCAAATCTAAAATCTAAAGTTTTTCTGAAATTTTTGATGGTAATTAGGGCGCTTTTATTTATTAGTCATGGAATGGACACTTGGCTACGACGGAAACCGTTTAAGACAAGTGCCCTTCTAGACTACTAATGGTTTTAGTTTAGCGCATAGGCAGCTTGCAGCGCCCAGATGATGAGAGCAGCGATCGATCCCAGAAGCAACACGGTAGAGATAGTGACTACTTTTGGGGAATCTGCACCCTCAAACTTCATAATTCCTCGATTTAAGTCGGACATAGCTTTGTAATCCTCTCTTATTGGAGCATGAAACATTTGTCCGTTTTGATTGTAGTCCCTCTATTTACGGATGATGTTAAATTCCTAATTTTATTTTGTTTAAGCCTCGCAATTTTTCCAACCCCACAATTACTTATTTCTTTAGAGGTATCAGTCTTATTTATTAACGGTGGAGAGTAGCGAATAGGGGAGCAGAGGGAAATGAGGGAGAAGAATGAATAACCAATGCCCCATTTCCCATTCCCCATTTCCCATTCCCCATTCCCC
>NZ_JAAGOG010000274.1:0-8775 GCF_010747425.1 Nostoc sp. UIC 10630 | reverse complement strand
ATCATCTTTTCGGCTACTAGATTGTTGAATTTGCTAACGGCTCTCTGATGATTGCCTAATGTGTGAACTTTGGTTTGTGCTTGATAACCGACTCTGCCCCACTGCACTGTCAAGTTACCATCTTCGACAATGGCCGCCCAGAATTTATTGCTGTTTCGGATAGCATCAACAAAAACTAAATAGATTTCCATATTTCTTACCCTGTCAATTCACGGCTTGACGGGCATTGCCCCATCTAATTTGATGTTGTAGTGCTTCAAGTATTGTTTCCGCTTCGTGTGTTGTTAGCCCATTTAATTGTGAGCAAATATCTACCAAAAGTTGTGGCATATCCATACCAAGAAATGTGACAAAAAGTGCATCTCTAGAAGCTTCTATTAGTGTGTAACTGCTCGGCTCATGCCTTGATTGCATAAATACATAATTTGTTAACACCGTCCGAAGCAACAATTTGCTTTCTCTGTCTAATTTCTCCAAATATGCGCCATAATTCTCAACCAGTTGGTCAATGGTTGGAGTCTGCCCGTAATAAGTAACTAAGTCTGTTGTCATGTTTCTTCGCCTTATTAACTATGTTAATTAGCTGCTATCAATTACTAAAAGAAAGAGCGATGGCGTACCCGCTATGAATCGGTGGCGATTGCCCCCATAGAATCAGGAGACAATCGCTTTCTCATCAGTTCATATTCCGAAACTTAGCAGCACGCAAAGACTGAGTTTTCACTGCAACCACAGGACTACTAGCCCGCCGTGCGGTGGATGCCCAGGACTGCATCCGCTCAACTGCCGCCGCATCCTGAATCGCAAGCGGGGTGATGGTTTGGCAGCAGGTTTCCAGATCAGCAAGCGTTACCTGCTGTGGTCTACCCTCATCGAATGCCAGCAGAGCAGCTTCAGATGCTAGCGTTTCCAATTCAGCACCGGAAAATTTCGCGGTCGAGGTTGCGATCGCTTCGAGATATTCGGATTCCAGATGAATGCCAAAGCGTTGTAGATGAATCCCCAGAATCTGGATTCGTTCTGGTTCTGTGGGCAGATCAACAAAGAAAGCCTCATCAAACCTACCTTTGCGCTTAAACTCACTTGGTAGTGCTGATGGATCATTGCAGGTTGCAACTATAAACACCCCAGCAGTACACTCACTCATGAACGTAAGCAAAGTTCCAAGAATCCTTTGACTAACACCTGAAGTATCGCCCTGACCTGAAAGCGCCTTTTCCACCTCATCAATAAACAAGACACAAGGTGCGATCGCGGATGCTGTTTTCAGTGCGCGTTTAACATTACCTTCGGATTCGCCAACTAGTGAACCTAGAAGGGACGCAATATCGAGTTGCAGAAGTGGTAGATTGAGTATGCTAGCGATGTTTTTGGCACAGTGAGATTTTCCTGTACCGGGTGGGCCAGCCAGCAATACACCTTTTGGTTGGGGTAACGAGAGACTTCGCGCCTCTTGCGTGAACAGTCGCCGCCGCCGAGTCAACCACTCACGCAGTAGATCCAAACCGCCGAACGGGATTATTGCAGGTTTACCCAACTCGATACCCATTTGAGACAGTAACCGAGTTTTGTACTCTACGGCTTTAGGGATAAAATCAGCGCCGACAACGACACCATCATTAGTTAAGTTTTGTTTGACTGTTAACCGAAGAAAATCACTAATTTCTTCTAAGGTTAAACCCAGTGCAGCACGAGAAAGAGTTTCAAATTCAGCATTTTCAAGCGTAACAGTAAAAGTCAATTCCTGCTCAATAGCTGACTGTTGTAAGTCATGCAAATAAGAATTGAGATGAAGTAGTATTTGATCAATACTAGGTAAAGGAACTTCACAATAAGGAATCAATCTGACTAAGGATTCGTGTAATTGTATGTTCTGACCCAGCAATACAATGCGTTTATCTGTGGGTTTTAACCTGTGGTAAAGGTTTTTTACCTTGCTTAAAATCTCCCATGATAATTGGGGTGAATTCTTAGCAATAAAGGGGTGAATATCTCCGAGAATAAATACACCATTCCCAGTGAAGTTAGCAATGTAGTCGAATATGAATAGTAGTGGATCAGCCTGTGGAGGTCTTTTGTACTCTGGCACTGGTTTAAACACCAATCCCCCATCTGCTGCAATTAAACATTGTTCTAAGGTTGATACCCCTAGATTCCAGAAGAATACTGGACTTGATAGCTTGCTAGATGTCTCTGTAGTCAGCCACTGAATAATCGTCGCTTCATCAGGAGACAGAACATCAACCGCAGCAATGGGGATTTGTGAATCAAGCGTGGAGAGAAGATTTGAGAGTTTCATGTCAATTATTCAAATATTTCACTTATGAAATGGCGAAGTCTTTATGATCATCAGTTACCAGCCGAGTTAAGACTAGACTGGTAACTGATGACTGATGACTGATTACTGACGCAAACGTGTTTGGCTGCTGTTCGTAGTCCGAAGTTGTTGGGTTTGAGCTTCATTTTTAAATGTGCGATCGCTCTCGCTGACAACTCCAAGTGCTTCTTCAAATGGTTGCGTAGCCGATAAACAACTCAATCCCTTAAATCCCTCAGCCTCTACACGAACTTCACCTGTAGCATTGTCGAAATAAATCAATATTGAGCGTTCCATAATTTATCTCCGTGCAAATTGTTTAACTTCTTGATGTCCGGCAAAAGTTAGGCGTAGAGTTTGCACAGTGCCGTTAGTTGATTCAGCGATCACACATTCACCAAACCTTTCTTGTAACTCGGCAGCTTTAGCTCTCACCATCCGTTGTCCATAAGCCAGCATTAGTTTATTGCTGAAAAAGTCTTTGCCCAGCTTCGGAACTGTTTCATAGCTGTCGTGTATTACGTCGTACACGCCGCTTGACTGATTCCATTTGAACCCGATGTCTGCACGGGTTTTTATGGTGTGACCAGATACGATAATTTCAGCACTTTGTCCAAGATAGCCACCGTAGTATCCTTTTAGTGATTGTGCTGTTTCATGAACTTGCGGATTCAGTTTCAAATCTTGTAAGGCTTGTACCAAACATTCGCGGTTGGTGAGCTTGGTTTTAACAGTTGAGAAGTGTGACATGAGAATTTTATCCCTATAGTAGAAGTGCGGTATTCTTTTTGAGGTGTATACTGCATTTTTCGTTAAGGTACTTAGTTTTGGGCGAATGCACCCGCCCAAGACTGTTTTTTACCTAAACTTGAACGACATTACGGTAGCCTTCGACAAGCCCACGTCGTCAGTCGCAAGTGATTGTAGATTGCGTTGTTCATCTAACAACTTGATGCGGATCTCTTGCATTTTTTGCTGTAATTGACTGCGCGTATCTGAACCCAGATTCTTCGACTCAATCGCCGGATCGTTAACTATAGAATCTAAGTGCGCCATCATCGCCTCCAAGCTACTGCCAGCCTCCGGGTCAGCATTCGCTAGCAAAACCTGAACCTTCATCAGATGGCGTTGCATTTTCTTCTTGAACTGGATTGGTTTGCGTCCTGGCTCCCAATCAGCCAACTCTTCAAGCAACTGCGCGGCGAGTTGTTCACCACCAGCGATCGCTGATTCCCGTAGCCTTTGCTCCAGATTTTGGTCATACTGCTGAATGAACTTGGTAATCTGGTCTAGACACTCGGCTTGTTGCTGATTGAGTTGTTCAGAGAGAGCAGGGATAATCACTGGACGACCAATAATGACTTGCAAATAATCTTCAAGATCAGTCAGAGTCGGAAATGCTCTTAACAAATTGGCTTTAACTGACTCTTGCTTATCCTGCGCTAATTCCCAAGTGTTAAGTGAGAGGAACTGATCAATGCGCTCTTGATAATCTTCGAGTCCTGATTCATAATCAACTTTTAGCTGATTACGCAGTCCAGGGGCGATATTATCTCTGATGTTGATTAACTGATTCCACACAAGTGGAGCTAAATCAATCGGACAAATCCAATCACCAGTATCAGCAGACATCCACTCTTGAACCGAAGCAATCTCTTGACGAAGTTGTGCGGCAGCTTCATCTAGCTTTTTGAATACCTTGATACCCCGCAAACCGACTTCGGAATTTGTGACTTTAACGAGGTCTGATTCTATTTCAGAAACCTCAGCTTTTAGCACATCCGCCCATTTAGGTGCGGCAGACTTTGTACTTTTCTTTAGTTGAATACGAAAGCGAATGCGAGTTTTATTTAACTGTGAGAAATTGTGGCGCTCGACTACTGCATTAGTTAGAAAATTTGTAGCGATAGTGTTGTCGATTGCTTGTACCATGATTATTTACCTCAATCATTATTTTCACTCTCGATTAAGCGAAGCTTTCTTTGTGACTATTTGAATCTCTTTAGTAGCTCTATAGATTACTTTTTTAGAGCTTGTTTGTAACCTAATGTGTCTTTTGATGACTGGTGGTTTATGTATGGACATAGCTCAAAATAGCTGAAGTTGCTGCGAATTATCCTGTACCACAGGCTTGTTATAAGTCATGCCTTCGACTTCATAACAGCGAGTCATGAGTTTGTTTCGGTTTAGTCGGAAGCTGACTTTTTTTCTTTGATTTGGCAGAGGTACAAATAAATACTGTGGATGTTGGATAGTGCCTTCATCACCCAAGTATCGTGAAAGCGTACCGTCGATTTGGTAAACTTTTGAGGAGCTTAAAAGCGTTGAGTCATAGACTTTAATCAAATTTGTTTCCATCTGATTAGTATTAAACTAGAGTGTGTGATAATCTTTTGTGGAATCGATTTTTCTCTACAGTTAGACTGATTGAATCTGACTGTAGAGTTTTTCACGCATAATCTGATTCTTCTTTCGTTAAGCAGCAACTTTTTCCTTATTCGGTTTAGACAACCTAGAACCGCTCCCAGAAGTACGTTTAGTTGTTGAAATTGGTGGGTTGACTTGACCGAATGGAGTCTGAATCTTGAGGTCAGCTTTTAACTCTGATTGCAGTAATACAAGCTGAGTTAAATAGTAATCGACTTCTTCTAGAATCTCAGCTTCTACTTCTGACGGTGAGAGCGGCGTAATCTGATCTGATTCCAGATATTTAATTTCTTCTCTCATCCGAGAAACCATGACTAGATAGCGGTAGCCATGACCGCAATTTTCGGCTAGCAAACTATCATGTGGTAATACTTCAATACCAATAATTTTGCCTTGTTGAGTACGTTGCCCAACATTAAACTTTGGAATTCCGTAGCCACGTGGAAGTGTGATTGTTGGTTGCATTTTTCTTCCCTTCGCGTTAATTATTGATTGAGAGTGCCATTCGATTACAGATAGAAATGCTCAAAAATCTGATTGAGTTTTTCTTTTAATTCATCTGACAGAGCATTAAAATCAAACTCGTCTGATTCCCAAACTTCATCAAGACTTGTAGACTCATCGATAATATTTGCAATCAAACAAGATTCATCGTCGTAGTTCCAGCCATTTGCTAGAAGCCACGGCAGAACTCCTTCAGATTGCAATAGTTTCTCAATGTCGAACGAGTCAGAAAACTGCTGTAAGTTTTCGATACTAGGGTGAACAATTGTTGTTGTCATTTCTTGTTATTGGCAAACTAGTAGAAAGCAAAAAGAGGGGGAAAGGGATTCATGAATTAAATCATCCTTAGAAAAGCAAGGTTTTTACCTTTACCCCTTTCCCTTTTCCCATTGCCCTTCTTCATTAGCTGTAGACAAAGTTTGAGCAACTTCTAATTACAATTGTCCAAACTCTATTTCCGACTTCGTTAAAACGCTATCTCATTCGCAGCTTTTGTCACAGCTAAAGCTTGTTCCCAGATTTCTTGCCAATTGGTCTGCTCGTTATAGGATGCCATAACTAGTTCCGACCCAACCCACACTCGACAGAACAACACGCTTTCATCGCTTGTCCCTGGAGTAGGCTGTAGTGTAATGGGAGAATATAGTTGTTCTGGAGTAAGAGTTGCGATCACGGTTAACAAGCTTTTAGAAAAGTGAGTATCATAACCGGATTCTAAGATATACGTCCGGTCTGCTTGCATAGTTATCAGTAACTTGCAGGTTTCTTTTTTGCGGCGTTCTGTATTCTCAAACCGTAGTTCTTTAAGATATCCAGTTAAGGCAGTTTGAGGGACATCACTCGGTTCACCATTGAGTGTGTACCACAATCCTCCGTGCTGACGATTGCAGTAGATTTTGCAATTGCCAGCTTCAGAGTGCAATCCCAGTTTTGGTTTATTGATTGCTGCGACTAACTGCTTGAGCAATTCTTCCTGACGCATCAGTGCAGATAGTAATTCAGCATTTTCTTGAGGGTTCATTTATTTTTACCAAAAGCATTTCACTTTCGCATTGGCGAAGCCGTAGACTTCTCGAAACCAGCAAGGCGCGACCGATGAAGATTTCGGTCACGCCTTCTGATTTTCTTACGCTGCTACCAACTCCCGACAAACTTGCGGCAGTTCAACTGAAGTCGTCACTCTATGCAGTGCTTCTACAGCCTCTCTGACGCTCCAATACTTCATGCCATCGCCACAGCGCCAGTAGTATGTCTTGGGGTCGTTTTCCCAGACTTCCTCAGCGTTTCTGACCTTGAAGAGTATGCCCCAGAACTCACCATCTAGATATACATTGTGAGCCGTCTGGAGGTCAGTGCGTCCTACATAAGTTAGTCGATAGCCGTCTACTGGCATACACAAGTCTTCTGCACGAGTCCCGCGATACCCACAGTTACCGCACCCATGTCCTTCGCAGTCTGGACAGATGGCAGCAGGCATATTCCACTTCGGCAGTGTAAAATCCCATTCAGCCGGTGGGGAAAATAATCGAGCCTTGTGGGAAATATAACAACCAGCATGACCGATTACTTTATCAGAATGGTATTGGACGCTCAACAATAACCAATCACAATCACCCAACAAGCCTATTTTCTCAGAAGCTTGTTTTAATTCCTTTTCTTCCTTGTGATTGCCCTCTACTGGAGCAGAAAGACTCTCTTTAACCTCTGCAACAGCGCGTTTGAAAGATTGTTTGTGGTAGCGAGCATAACCGTGGGTCATTTTTACCCACACGATATCATCGCTGTTGATCCAGATAGTCACTACATCTTCGGGCTGGCACTCTTTTGAGTAGTCCGACTGATTGACGATGGTTGCAATGATTTGGCGATCGCGTGTGGTTAACGGATCTTTTGTTGGCGCAGGGGCTGAAACTTGTGTCATCATTAGAAATTGCCTCTTCTTTAAAAGGTTGGGGGCATAGGGGCGATCGCTAAGTTTTCCCGACGCAGCGATCGTCCTATTTTTATTGGTCAGTTTGTTGTGTCTTCAGCACAACACTCTCAATCTAGAATTGGCGAAGCCTCATTTTTCTTGCTCCTAGTCAGTGACCGAAGCTTGCTACAGCAGCATATCTCTTGATCGGGCGGCAGTCGACAACGAGCTTCAAAGCGACTTCCGTAATGCTGTAGCAACTTTTTATTCATCGCAAATCGATTTCCCTTCCTGTATCTCTTACTTTCTCTGGTTCCGCCAGTGCATCAGTTACCCTTCTAGGTGGATTAATAGATTCACTATTGTCAAGGTTCGATGGTGAGCGCCTCTATGTTTTTCTGGGAGGCTGGTGCTTGTTTCCTCTCTTATGATTAATATACTATCTTCTTAAGTAGTACTTGTCAAGTACTACTTAATGTGTAATTATAAAAGCATGAGAAAACTAACCCAGCAAAAGATACTTAAGGAGTAGTGCATGTGGAATTAACATTAATGCGGGTTACGTTTAGTAAAGAGATTCCAGGATTGGGGGAAAAAATAAAAGCTCTTAGAAAAGCTTCTCCTAAATCCTTGACAGAATTAGCAGCAGAAGCAGGTATTAGCACTCCTCATTGGCACAGGGTTGAAAACGAAAAAATTCAGGAATTGCCTATTGAAACATTGCGGAGCATAGAGAAAGCGTTGGGAGCGGAATTAGGGATTGAAGTGTGATCTGCTTTTAAGGGGATGGATAACTAAAAGCGATCGCTCCCCGCCAAGAGCGCGATCGCCTGAACTAGCCCTTCTGCAAAGGATAGCCACGTCTAACTTAGAGAATTTTCAAAAGTTAGGCAAGGGTAGCCTTGTAGTGGCATTCCTGAGATTTATCACTAAATAAAGAATTTGAAGCTATCTAAAACCGATATAAATCAGATTTAAACCAAAAAATGATGTATCTGTCAAATTATTAATTTAAGTATATTTAAGTATGTAAAAACTACAAATGCTGGCTATTAAAGAATGCACTAGCTCTATCATATTGTCACAAAGCTAATTTCATGTATAATCCAGTACCAGTTTTCCAAATACTCCTCCAAGATAACCCTCATCTGTTCACTACCGAAGGGTTATCCTCGCTGCTTTTGGACTGTGTTCACATGAAATCCCCTAACCGCCACAAATTCACTTACCCTTCATTACTAAACAAGCAAGTTTACTTGGCGATAGCCGGACTGGAGGGTAGTGCTGAAGATGAAGTAATGATTTACCGGATTATGTCTGATCCTCAAGCTTGGTATAACTTTACTAAAGTGCGGCAACAAGGCCAACCCTCTGAAAATATAGGTGAAGAATTTTATTCAAGCTTTGGCATTGAAATTTATCTTCAGCACAGAATTATAAACAGTATCCGATGCTTACAAAAAAGCTTAAATATTTCAGGAGTTAGACAAACTAATATTGCTGTGCGTGATCGCCTATTTTCATACCCAACATTAGAAGAGCAGTTAATCACGCTGGATGAAGATCGTACCACGCTTGCTCAAGCTGTACCAGAAATCATCAAGTATTTTGTCAG
>NZ_JAAGOG010000273.1:0-8792 GCF_010747425.1 Nostoc sp. UIC 10630 | reverse complement strand
CTCACGGGCTTGGACAAGAAAATCTTCCATTACAGCAGGGGAAGAAGAACTATTAATTATTGTCCAATGCCCAATTCCCAATTCTCAATTCCAATGAATAAACCTGATCCTAATCGAGTTTTGCGGCGTCTACCCATTGTCGTGGGTGGGCTAGGCGCTGTACTTTTGCTGATTAACCGTTTGTTGACAGAGGAATTAACCCAGTCTCAATCGCGTGGTGATGTGGTGGGCGTGATTTTGAGTGCGGTGTTAATTTTGACGGGTTTAATTTGGCAGCAAGTTCAGCCGCGATCGCCTGATATTGTAGAACTAATTGGAGAAGAAGGTTTTGTACTGGCAGCAGATTTACCCGAAGCCGTGAAAACAGAGCTAGCCTGGGCATCTCATTTATTATTGACTAATACGGTAACGCGATCGCTTGTGGTTTATTACCAAGGTAAGGTTTTGTTGCGTCGTGGTATTTTGGGTACTAAATCTGAGGTTGTACCAGGAGTAATCTTAAAACAGGTACTCGAAAAACAAAAGCCGATTTATCTAGTTGCTCTAAAAATATATCCAGGTAGGCTTGAATTTGATTATTTACCAGAGAATACTCAAGGTGTAATTTGTCAACCTATTGGCAACCAAGGTGCATTAATTTTGGGAGCGAATGCTCCTCGCAGTTATACCAAACAAGATGAAAATTGGATTGCCGGAATTGCTGATAAATTAGCCGTTACTCTTAGTACTTAGATTATTCCCTAGTTTAGAAGTCAGTTAATTTTGGATTTTAGATTTTAGATTCATATCAAATCTGTTAATCACTTATCATTAAAATCTCCCCGCGTCTCCACGTCCTCGCGTTAGCCTAAATGATAAGTGGTTTAAGTATGTATGATATGAACCCACACTATTGAGCGCCACAAGTACATTTTCGATAGAAAAATTTCATTTAAAAGAGGCTCTCTACGAGACGCTGGGCGTAGCTTACTTCCCCGTAGGGGTACATGCAATATGGTTCGGTTAAAGGGGAAAGGGGAAAGGGAAAAGGTTTTGAATAAATTTTTACCCTTTACCCCTTACCCTTTAACCAGACCACAAGGAAAGTGAAAAATGCTTATCCGAACCGTATTGGGGGTACATGGGCTAAGGCTACGCTATCAGACAATCTAAAATCTAAAATCTAAAATTCGTTCACCAAGAAGTCAAAAAATTCCACCCTTCCTTTTCTTCTGGTGTCTTTTCTTCTTTTGCTTCTGATTCTTGTGGTGTATCTAAATTTGTCTGTTGAATTAAATTATCATAAGCTCCAGAATCAACCCATCTTAATAATTCGCCAGCCCGCATAACTACCCAAGAAAGCCCAGACTCTGTATAGCTTAATATTTTAGTGACTTTATCCACACTCTCAAAGTTATTGAATGCAAACTCACGGGCTTGGACAAGAAAATCTTCCATTACAGCAGTAGTTAAGTACTCATCTGGCAAACCTGCGAGTTTCATCAGTGTAGTAGTTGCTACATCGATATCCTGACAAGCAAGCAAAGCCGCCCGATCAGCAGTGAACCTAGCCATCATCCGCCAATTATATAAACCCAATTCCATACCACCAGCTATTAAACCACCCACACCCAGCGTTGTACTGCTTAACAAATTTTTCAAAGTTGGCATCACAATTGCCATTTGGTGATAAACCATGTGCTGACTCTTGATGCGAGCAATTTCGTGTCCGAAAACGTAAAGTAACTCATCCGGGCCAAGCCACTCCATTGCATCTAAATTGATACCAACAAGGGGTTTTTCCACGCCAACAATGTAGGTTTCAATGTGACCTGTGCCTTGAAACAGATACAGTTCAGGAAGGGGAGCAACATCAAGAATTTCACAGGTTTCTACAAATGCTTGATGTAATTGGGGAAAATTACGGGGCGAAATTCTGATTTCACTACCAAGGCTTTGCAGTCTGAGCAAGCGATCAATGCCGTATTCGTTAACTTTCTTGAGTAGCAAGGAAACACCAGGCATATTTTGCAAAGAAGCCAAGGCTTTGCGATCAAAAGGATGTTCGTAGGCTTCTGAACTCAGTCCAGTTAATATTTTTCTCGTCATTTGTTTTGAGCTTTATTTTGGAGTGTTGGGAAAGTTCAGTGAGTCAGTACGAACGGCATGGGTATGTTCCTACAACCCACAATTATTAAGACAAGCCAAGAGCGATCGCAGAGAGATTTTAGCAGATTGAACTAGAAAATCATATTTGCTGTCGGTGAAATCTCAGCATTTATCAGCATTTTGCCCAGATACAATATAAAGTAGGGCCGCTCGGAAATTTAGAAATTTATCTATGCAAATTATTTATTGGCTATTAATTGCCGTAATGGTTGTGGGTATCATCGGTGCTGTAGTTCCAGCCATACCCGGTAGCAGCTTAATTTTAATTGCAATTATCGTCTGGGGTATCGTTAGTAGTTCCTTCGCGGCTATCAAGATTCCTTTAATTGTGACAATTATAGTTTTACTGCTCAGTGTCGGAGTTGATTTTTTAGCTAGCTATGTGGGAGCAAGACAAGCTGGAGCTAGCAAATGGGGGCAAATCGGCGCAATTGTCGGTTTGGTGGTGGGATTTTTGGGATTATTGCCAACATTACCTTTTGGGGGTCCACTGTTAGGAATTTTATTAGGCCCACTTTTAGGGGCAATTATTGGTGAGTATATTTACCGACGTGAATTTGGGTTGGCGGTTAAAGCAGGTATAGGAATTGTAGTCGGCTCTTTGGTGGGAAATTTGATTCAAGGATTGTTAGCGATCGCAGCAGTTGTAGTTTTCGTTGTGACAACTTGGCCACAGGTATTTGGTTCTTAGCATTTCAAGATTTGAGAATAGCAGTAATAGCTAGTAGTCAGTCTACTTATTACAGACATTCAACTAGCTGACTAAAATTTTCTACATTACACCAAAAGGGCGGTTTCTCCCATTTCATCTATGGATTAGGAGGAACCGCTACTTAGTGTATTGCGCGTTGGATAAATCTCCTTTGTTTCAACACTTCTCGGATAAACATTCTTTATCCCTCTTATAGTCTGGGTAAAAGGTAAATTGACACCCTTAAAAAAATTTGGTAAATCTCCAATGACTGAATATAAAATATTGCTTACTCTATTTATCTAAAAAATAGTTGAGTAATTTGCAATAACAAAAAGCACAAAATACATTCAGTATACGTAAGTTAAATAGATCGGCTTCAACCCGATTCAATGATAAATATACGAAGGATAGATATATCAGAAATAAAAATTTTATGAAGACTAGTCAGCAATTGAAGATGTAATGAAGACCACTAAGTAAATCTTGCATACTCAGAATCTATGTGATTTTATGGAAATAAGAAATACGTCACACAAGTGCCGCTTTCACTGACAGTATTTTAAGTAAATTACTGATAGTACAAGTAAAACAATCAATCGTTGCCGTCAAAGTTATTATTAGGATTCTCAAACGATCATGATTAATTTAAAATCTAAATTATTAAACGCTACTCTGGCTACTACTGCTGCACTTCCTTTAGCTGTTGCTGGATTATTTACCTCTGGTGGTTCTGCTCAGGCTGCTGCACTCAAAGGTGAGTTCAGTTTTAACGGTGGTTTAACTGCGAATCCATTTGCTAACAGTTTAGTAACATTAAAAAAAGATTCACTAACCTTCACTCCAGATAGCGTTATCGCAGATGCCAATGGAGTAAAGAGTACCCCAGTTTCTATTGCTGCTCAGACAGGAAGTTTCTTAGGTTTCAATTCCGCAAGTATACGTGATATCATCTCATTCGCAAGCGATACTGTACAAAATCCATTTCTAGACCTTGGTAATCTTGCCCTTCCTGGTGTAATTCTGCCTGGGGAAAACACAGCTTCTTTAGCGGATGGCAGTAATATCTTTACGTTGACATCTTCTGATTATAAAATAACCCAGACCGGTGCAAACATTACTATAGCAGTCGATTTGTGGGGCTACTTTACCAGCGCTACTGGTGAGATAACTAAAGGAGCAGGAAGCTTATCTTTCCAAAGAAATGATACTACTGTTGCTCAGGCAAATACAATTCTCAATACTACTGGCGGTTCATTGGCTAATTTGACTTTTTCTGGTTCTACCTTCACCACTTCCGTTCCCGAACCTGCTGCATTACTTGGTTTGGGTGCAGTAGGTGCTGTAATGGTGATGTCTCGCCGCCGCAAAAGTGTTGTTTAGTATGAATAAGGGACTTTTAGAAACTGAAAGTCACTCTCATTTATGATTTATTCGATCTGGCTGGAATGAAAAATTTTACCAACCAGATCGAATTTTTTTCTACTATCAGACTGATTGTAAAGAATTTTTGGCTTCAGTGGCGATCGCTTCTACTTCATCATTAGCCAGTGTTTCTAATATAGATTTAGCTTCTGCACCACCTAGAAGAGTCAGCGCTTGTACAACTCTGTAACGCATTTGCCAGTCTGGATTGGTAGCATAAGGAGCTAAGAGGGGAACTGCTTCTAGATTTCCCAATTCACCGAAAGAACTAATAGCAGCAGTTTGCACTAATTCGGTTTCTGATGAGAGTGCCTCTTTGAGCAATTCAAAGGCTCGTGGATCGCCCAATGCTCCTAATGTAGCGATGATACTAAATTGTATTAGCCATTCATCAGTCTTGTAGTAAACCTCCTTTAAGTCTTCAAAAGCGTCATGTAGTTGGAGTGCGCCTATACAGTCTGCTGCTGCTGCTTGTACATCTACTTCAGAGTCATGAAGCAAGCGATCGCGCAAGATATCCAAAGATAATTGTAAATCTTGTGTTCCGAGTGTATCCATTTGACTCACTGCTGAGTAACGAACACGGGAATTGCGATCGCTAATGGCAGTTTGAATCAATTCAAAGCCAACCGTAGGTTCCAGTTGGCGGATTTGATTTACTGCACGTAAGCGATCGCCTAAATCCTCAGAACTTAGCAATTGCTTAACAGACTCCGAAGTAATACTCATTTAGTTATCCTTGATTTTCAAAAGTGTAAAAAATACTTAACAGTTATCAGTTATCAGGCTGTTAGCTGTTAACTGATTATTCTTGACTTGCTGCCATTGCCCGAATAATATCACCACGAGTGAGGATACCAATTACTTGATCTGTGCCATCAAGTACTGGCAAGCGGTGAACGCTGCGATCGTGCATGATTGTAGCGGCTTCTTTTAAAGTTTTATCAGGGGAAATTGCGATCGGGTTTTTACTCATCACCTCCCCAACGGTTTGCCCTAGTGCTTTATGTAAATCACGTTCATAGGTAGCAGGATTTTTTAAATAGATAACGCTATCAAGAAACATAATGTACGCAGGTGGAGTAACACCAGTTTCTTGCCACATCAAATCGGTTTCTGAGATAATGCCCACTAATTTCCCGACATCATCCACAACAGGTAGTCCACTGATGTGGCGTTCTGCGAGAATTTGGATAGCTTCCTTCAGTGGAGTTTCCGCACGAACGACAATAGGATCGCGGCTCATCACATCGGCAACAGTTTTAGGCATTTATTTGTTGATACCTTTTATCAAAGTCTCTGCGCCTATTGTAGAAAATTGCGGGACTCAACCTGATGCAATTAATAGATTGTTACGGTATTGGGAATTGGGAATTGGGCATTGGGCATTGTACTGAGCGTTCACCTAGCGTCTCGGAGATAAATCTTTGGCGCAGCCTCTCTTAGAGAAGCATTGGGCATTAAGTATTAAAAAACTCTTCCCCATTCTCAATTCCCCATTCTCCATTCCCAATTCTCAATTCCCTTTTAAAGCATCAATAATTTGAGTATTTGCTTTCGGAAAAGTAAACTGATCCAGTTCTTCCAAAGTTACCCAGCGAATTTCATCTGATTCTAAAGGTTGGGGAACACCTGTAATATGGCAGCAGTGATGTACTGTGAGGCTAACGCGCAAATTTGTATAGGTGTGGTCAATAGTAATCAGATGCTCTCCCACTTCAATTACTATTCCTAGTTCTTCGGAAATTTCCCGTTGAATACACTCTTGAATAGTTTCACCAGGCTCGATTTTACCACCAGGGAATTCCCACAAACCGCCCATTGCTCCTTCTGGACGACGGCGATCGATTAAAATTTGCTTTTGGTCATTCCAAATTACTGCAACACCAATGATTTTGTGGGGCGGTAAAGAACTGGTTTCACTCATAATTGATGGACAAAAGGGGAAGATGATTAACAACAAAACTCGGCAGACTAATTTTAACTCTGCCGAGTTTTGATTTTTTAAATTTCAACCTTAATGCGTCACTGTTTTCGATATTTTAAAAAAATCTAGCTGATAATTATTGGGAATTAGCGCCAAAGATTTCGCAGAGCCTTATTTTTAATTCCTATAGCCGTGACTGTGGCTAGCAATCAGCCCAACAACAATATAGAATTTGCTAACTTTTCTATTTCTAGTCAACTTCAGTGTTGTTGGTTTCAGTCCCTTGTAGAGCGAGTTCAAAATTCATTCTCTGTTCAGCATTACGCAAGAAATAACCACTAATCATAGCAGAAGCCAAAAGCCGACCTAGACTTTCCCGACTGGTGCTTACGGTGATGCCAAAATGTTCTGAAGGTAGATTACCCAATAGTCCTGTAATATTCCGTTCCATCACCTGAAAAACCTCGGCAGATGTAGGTTTAGATAGCTGGGTAACTGTCTCTGGACTCAAGGATTTAACATACTGCCATAGTAAATCGTTGGTTTCTGATTCGCTATTGAAAAATTCTGAGACACGATTGGATGGGTTACTCATTTTTTAGCTCCTTAACTACCACTACTGGCTACGGTGCTTGTGATTTTAATACTAAATGTCTGTTTTGGATTTGACTTAGCTAGCTGTTTTGTCTTCCTGTCAACTAATGTAACAGCCTCGCTTTCTGGTGGAAGTAGGTGTAACCGTACTAAAGTCAGCGTATTTTCGTCACCTTAACAATTGAAAGAGGCAGGAGGCAGGAGGCGCAAAATGGAAAAGGGATTCAAACCCCAACCAAATTGTAAGCGCCGTGTAGACGGCGTGGTTTTAAACCCTTGTTCCCTTCTCTTCTCTACGAGAGGCTACGCCAACGAGACGCACTCGCGTTCGGTCACGGGCAGGAGACAGATAGCGTAGCGTAAAGCCTGCGGCATAGCTACGCTTAGAGCGAGTCCGCGAGCGTCGGGCAGTTTTCCTCCTGCCTCCTGCCCTCTGCCTCCTGCCTTACTTGATAAAGTAAGGAGTGAGAAGTTCATTAAAAACTCCTCACTCCTAATTCTTGTACAGACGCGATTAATCGCGTCTCTGCTTCTAACTTGCCAAATATTCACCCATATTGGCTTTAGACTTGCGAAGTTTGGTTAAAGCTTCCCGCTCAATTTGCCGGACTCTTTCTCGGCTGATGTTCAGTATTTCACCGATTTTAGCCAGAGTCAGCGCTTGCCCATCAGTTAAACCAAAGCGCAGTGTAATTACTTCCCTCTGTTGCGGCGTGAGATCGCCCATGAGACGATCTAAGTCATAAGATAGGGAAGATTGCATGACAAACTCTTCTGGAGATGCTCCTGGATCTTCGAGCATTTCTCCGAGTTCAGTGTCGTAGTTATCACCCAACCGCAAATCCAAGGAAAGGGGCAAACGCGCCTTTTCTAGATATTCTCGTACTTGTTTGGGGGTCAATTCTAATTCTTGAGCTAGTTCACCAGCTGTAGGAGCGCGTCCCAACTTTTGAGACAATTGGCGCTGTGCCTTTTTAATCTTATTTAATTTTTCAGTAATATGGATAGGCAGCCGAATTGTCCGAGCTTTTTCGGCTATAGCACGAGTGATAGCTTGCCGAATCCACCAATAGGCATAAGTAGAAAATCTATACCCTTTGGTAGGGTCAAACTTTTCTACGCCACGTTGCATACCAATACTACCTTCTTGGATCAAGTCCAGTAAATCGACGTTGCGCTTGATGTACTTTTTAGCAACGGAGACTACCAGGCGCAAATTGGCTTCTACCATTTTACGCTTGGCAATTTCACCATCAGCGATCGCTTCGTTCAATTCTGCTGGTTCTAACTTTGTCGCTTTGGCCCACTCTTCTAAGGTCGGTTGACGACCTAACTGGGTGGCAAGAGATTCTCTTGATTCGTGCAATGTACAAGAACGTTGCACCTGTTTACCATAAAAAATCTCTTCCTCGTGTGTTAAGAGTGGCACACGGCCAATCTCACGCAGGTAAGTCCGCACGAGGTCTGTGGCTGTCTGAGCGGTCTTCATGGCGCTACTCTTTGGTAATGATGGGTTTGGCGGTAGGGTCATTAAGGGATAGATGCTTTGTTAGGGTGCTACCCAGTCAGACTGGGAACCCATGTATGGTTTGCAACTTACGCGCCCGATAAATTCGGCTGCTCATAATAAACAAATTTAGGCTTCTTAACTGCTAAAAGTTACAGTTATTTCCTACTTTTCACAAGTATCTACAGTTAGATAAAAGGTAGCTTCTTAAACATTTTTTTATTGGAGCCTTATTAATAATTGTAACATTTATGAGAAGTTTTGGCTATATAGCGACATTAAATTTCCTGGTTGTTCCAGTTCATGCAATATCGCCCTCTCTCTAAAGGCTGACTATAAGTCAATTTCAGAAATTATTTAGTGAATATAAGCTTCCTCATATTTGCTAAGATATCTCTAATGAGAACTATAGTCATTCTCTTATAACAATTACTTAATTTTCTTGGGAATTGGGAATTGGGAATTGGGCATTGGGCATTGGGCATTAGACACTAATTAAT